>NZ_CP080025.1:1565000-1865000 GCF_020463795.1 Echinicola marina
CTGGTTTGGCGATTGGTCTAGCACTCCAAGGTTCTCTGGCCAATTTTGCCGGTGGGGTGTTGATACTATTGTTCAAGCCTTTCAAAGTGGACGATGTGATTGAAGCAAAGGGGCACTTGGGTGTGGTAGAATCCATTGATATTCTTTATACGAAGATGAAGACCTTTGACAATAAGGACATTATTATCCCAAATGGGGCATTGGCCAATTCCGACTTGATCAATATGTCCAATAAGCCTACCAGAAGATCTGAAATCAAGGTAGGTGTGGCCTATGGTACGGATCTAAAGAAAACCAGAAAAATCATGTTGGACGTTTTTGCGCAGGATAAAAGAATTCACCAAGATCCTGAGCCAGTGGTCTTCTTTACCAATTTCGGAGATAGTTCTTTGGATCTTGTAGCCAGAATTTGGTCAGATGCGGCAGACCTATGGCCTGTGTATTTTGATAATATGGAAAGAATCAAAGAAGCTTTTGAGGAAAACAATATTGAAATTCCTTTTCCCCAAAGAGATATCAACCATTATTATCCTGATGGAAAGCAAGAAGCTTGATAGGAATATTCTAAAGAAGAAGGACAGCTCAGCAGTTGTCCTTTTTTTGTGTCCTTTTTAGAGTGGTATTTTGAACCCGAAATATGCATTAGCTTATCTACGCCGCGGCGCACAAGTATTACGGACTGAAAATGCATAATCCGGGTTGAACTAGCCGTCTTTTTCCAAGCATCAGGTTGAGTTAAATATCAAAAAGTAAAGTTCAAGCTTAATGAGCCAATATATAGGATGGTTTATATCCAAATTTTTCAATGAAGCATTTGGTGAAGTAAGAGGGACTGCTGTATCCAACTTCCAAGGCCACTTGGGCAATGTTCTCTGTCTTTTGCAGCAGGAGTTTGCGTGCTTTTTCCAGCCGAAGATCCCTGAGGAAGATGATGGGAGGTCTTCCAGTAATAGAGGTGATTTTGCGGTATAGTTGTGGCCGGCTGATCCCTATGTGTTTGCAGAGTTTTGCAATGGTAAAACTTTGATCTGATAAATTTTGGTCTGATGTCGAGCAGACTTTGACGATAAAGCTTTCTTCCAAAGGAGAAATGATTTTGGTAGCTAAGGAGTCAAATTGATTCATTGATGTCAGGTGCTTGGAGACAGAGGAAGAAACAATGATTTGCTGATTATAGGCTATCCTGCTTAGGCATTGCGCATACTGAACGGTATATTTCAGGTAATCGGTATTTTCAGCCTTTCCGGCACAAAGCCCAATTTTAAATGAAACTGGCTGAAGGGAATGCTGGTTTGCTTTTGTGAGCTGTTTTTGAAGCTTCAGGGCACAATAAAATGCCTGATTGGCTTCACCAAACTGGGCAATAATGTCCTCGGCTCTAAAATTATTGAGGGCTTTGCTTTCTTGATGTTCTATTATTTCCCTGATGGTGTTACTGGCCCAGGAAGGTATCATGGGAGGGTCCCCTGCGCGTGTCAAATTTTGGATGGAACTTGGCCAAAGGTTAAGGGCAAGGATAAATCTATCTCCAAGATCAGGGGCTGCCTTCTTTTCTGCTTTAGGGTCATCAACTAGGAATGGTTGGATGCCCAGCATGTTTTTAAAGAAGCCTGTTTCAACTTCCTTGATGAAGAAGGTGAGCTGATTATGGGGAAAGGGACAGGACATTTCACAAGTAGCCTTGTCTGGGCCTTCTATCAAGCAAAAGACAGTACCACTTGCTTCATTGACCCAGAACTGATGGTATTTTACGCCAAAGTTCTTCAGTTTAGCTTCATCCTGGATGAGGCTGGTCTTTACATCCTCTGTGGTGATGTGGTCGAACTGATGAAAGTCCATAAACATCGGCATGGCTAAAAGTCTTTTATTAAATATAAGTATAAACACTAGTAAAAAGTGGAAATAGCCTATAATTGGGTTTGACTGAATCTTGAATGGATATTAATCGTCATTTTTTGTAAATGATAGGTTTTTAATAATTTTCCGGGCTAATAAGCCTATCTATTTAAACATGAAAAAAGGGGCCTTTTGAGCCCCTTTGATATATGATGTGTGGTGAGGATTAGAAATCCCTATAAGGGGCATCCAATAATTTATTGGCTTCTTCTTCTGCAAATCTTCCGGATGCTGCATCCCAGTGTAGTTTTTTATTTGGGAATCTACCTGCGATGGTTCCTAGCAGGATAGTTTCAGTCAGTCGGGCAGCATAGGAGAAAGGTGCGCTGGTTTCATCTTTTCCTAAACACGCATCCACAAATTGATGATAATGTTTATCACCTTCACTGTCATAATCACGAACTGGTTTTCCTATGTGCTCAGTTCCTGTAAGGTCCAATTCCTTATATTCACCATCCACGATCAGCTTTGGAAGCTGCATGAAGTGAGGCAGTAATAGTCTTCTTCCATCTTCTCCGATAAACATGGCTCCCTGTCCTGGAAGTTTGTCATCATTGGGCAATTTAAGGTCTTTATGTTTGTCAGGTGCTCCTGGGCCATCATACCATACCCATTTCAGTTTTTTAGTAGTATATGGTGTCTGTGGAAATTCATAAGTAACCTCATTGTTTTCAGGAAAGCCAAATCCTGTAGGCTTTCTACATTTATTTTTGATGGTCATGGGTACGTCAAGTTCCAAGGCATTATAAGGGGTATCAAAAATATGAACTCCCATATCACCCAAGGTACCGCAACCGTAGTCCAATAATTTTCTCCAATTGCCAGGATGGTATACCCCCTCTTTGTATGGTCTTTCTGCAGAAGTTCCCAGCCATAGGTTCCAGTCCAAGTTTTCTGGAACTGGGTCTTGACCTTCTGGTGCAGGTCCATCAAATCCCCAGTTTTTAGGAGACCAAGCCCTAACGGTTTTTACTTTTCCGATAATTCCTGACTGAATCAAATGGGTAGCCAATTTGTAGTCGTAGAAGGAGTGTACCTGAATGCCCATTTGGGTGATGATATTATGGTCTTCAGCATATTTTTTCATGGCCCTGGCCTCGGTAACATGGTGGGTCAATGGCTTCTGGCAGTATACTGGTTTGCCTTTTTCCATTGCCAGCATGGAAGCTGGAGCATGGGTATGGTCTGGTGTGGAAACTACAACGGCATCAATACTGTCCACCATTTCCTTCATCATTTCTCTATAGTCTTTATAGATTTTTGCATTTGGGTGCATGGCTTTGGCAGTGTCCAATGCTTTAGAGTCTACATCACATAGTGCAACTACATCTACAGAAGAATGGGAAGAGATGGACTTCAAATCTGCAATGCCCATGGCTCCTAAGCCAATATGTGCCGTTCTTAGTTTTTTGCTTTTACCCAAGGCCCAGGTGGATCCAGGTAACATGGATACAGCTGCTAATGCTGCTGTGTTTTTAAGAAATGCTCTTTTTTTCATGGGTACTGTGTTATTATGGTAAAGGCTATTTTGATTGAGTAAATAGACTTTTTACGTTATTAAGTTTAAGTTTATAAAAAAAATACACTATCTAAGCACTAATATATTAAAGTATTTGAATGAATACCAAGATGTTTCAAAACTTATTGCGTCTATTTCCTTTTATGGATGAATTGTTTTGAGATATTGAGATTTTCAAAATTCAATTTTGATCTATTGAAGCTGGCTTGTTGTTCATTAACGAAAAAAGAAAAAGAGGTTGTTTAAACCTCTTTCATCATTTGATCAATGTCCTCACGCTTGTTTTGTAGGGCTTTTAGTAATAAGGATTGGTTTTTGGCCCGGTGCAAATTATGTTCCGGATAGGCTATAGGATAATAGATGTTTCCGTTGAGGTAATCTGTCAGAAAGCGCAATCCCATAATGCAGGCCATCATTTCCCCTCCAAATGGCAGTGAATTTTTTTCCTCTGCTGTCAAATCACTGCCTAGGGCAGCCACAAAGCCTTTGAGCAGTGCTGCATATTTGTCCAGGTCTACATCTATTTTGTCCCAGTCCAAGGAAGCTTCTTCCTCTGTACAGCTGACTGTTCTTACCAAATCTCCAAAATCATAGAATATGTATCCGGGCATCACAGTGTCGAGATCGATGACCGCATTGATTTTTGAAAAGTTTTTGTCATAGATTACATTATTGATTTTGGTATCATTATGGGTCACACGGAGTGGCAGGTTCTCCTCATAATACTTGTATTTCCTCACCAGAAGTACTTGACGTTTGTAAAATTCTACCAGTTCCTGTGCTTCTGCATGCAGCTCCACTTTGGTTTCTTTTAGAGCGTTTTCAAACTGTCTATAGCGCAAGGAAAGATTATGAAAACCATCAATGACCTCTTCTAGCTCACTGGTATCTATGCCTATACAGGCTTTCACAAAACCCCCAAAGGCCTGGGCGGCCAAATAGGCTTGTTCGGTAGAGGAGACCTTATCGATACATTCTCCAGAGATAAAGGGGAAAAGCCTGTAGGCAGACTGGTCCAAGTCCGAAAAAAGGCTGCCTCTGACCGTCTTCATGGGTAATACCAAGTTGAAATCTAGTTGTTTACCTGTTAAATGTTGATTGACGATCTTAAGGTTTTTGGCGATTCTGTCAGGAAAGGGGAATACATTGGTATTAAAATTTTGAAGAATATATTGTTTTGCGTCACTGTTTACCAAATAAGTTTGATGGATATGTCCCGAACCATATTTCTTTACATCCGACACCGCTCCCGGCTGACCATAATCCACTAAAATATCATCAAAGACACTTTCCATACTTGCTTTACTGAAATGTTAAAAATATATTTTTTGATTGATGTATTATTTCCAATTATCGATAAAATTAATTCAAAAATCTTAAATCAAAAGAAATTGAAACATATTTTATATAAAAGCGAATGTAAAAATAAAAAATATAATAAATAATATATGTTTTCGATAAGATTTATTTTATTTGAAGGAAATTTATTTTGCCCCTTAAAATAGGGGTTTTTGAATTTCTTGAATTATTGAATACATTAGTGAAAATTATTTCAAAAGTCACTTTTATTAAGTGTAAAATTTTGTAAAACGAATTTTATTAGGTTGGAATAGTTTTCAGTGTCAATAGCATTCGGAATTAATACAGTTTAAAATTTACATTAGGATATTATGAACATTTCTCCAATTGATTGGGGCATTATTGCGGCCTTTTTCATCATTTCCTTGTTGATTGGTCTTTTTACCTCCAAGTCTGCAGGTAAAAGTGCCAAGGACTTCTTTCTTTCAGGAAGGAACATGCCTTGGTGGTTATTAGGTGTGTCTATGGTGGCGACTACATTTTCAGCCGATACCCCTAATTTGGTGACGGATATTGTGCGTGTGAATGGGGTGTCCGGCAACTGGGTCTGGTGGGCATTCCTTTTGACAGGAATGTTAACGGTATTCGTTTATGCCAAATTATGGAGGAGATCTGAAATCACCACAGACCTTGAATTTTATGAATTGAGATACAGTGGAAAAGGAGCGGCGTTTCTTAGAGGCTTTAGGGCCATCTATCTGGGTGTGTTTTTTAATATTGTGATCATGGCCACGGTTTCCCTTGCTGCCATTAAGATTGGCGGGGTGATGTTGGGTTTGACTCCTGTGCAGACCTTGTTGATCGCTTCCATCGTGACGGTAGTATATAGTTCTCTTGGTGGATTGAAGGGGGTATTGCTGACGGACTTTTTTCAGTTCTTTATTGCCATGGCCGGTGCGATCGGTGCGGCTTATTATATTCTTGATTTGCCTGAAATTGGTTCTTTGGAGAACTTGCTTTCCCATCCAAATGTGTCTGACAAGCTTTCCTTCTTCCCTGATTTTAATGATATGAACTTGGTGATTCCTTTGTTGATCATGCCGATAGCCATTCAGTGGTGGGCCACTTGGTATCCAGGTGCTGAGCCGGGAGGTGGGGGCTATATCGCCCAAAGGATGCTTTCTGCCAAAGATGAGAAAAATGCCATCGGTGCAACCCTGTTTTTTAACGTTGCGCACTATGCTCTGAGACCTTGGCCATGGATTATTATCGCATTGGCTTCTTTGGTGGTGTTCCCTCAGATCAGTGATATGCAAGAGGCCTTTCCTCATATGCCTGCTGATAAATTGGGTAATGATCTTGCTTATTCTGCCATGTTGACCTATTTGCCTACTGGTCTGATCGGTATAGTATTGGCTTCTTTGATTGCAGCGGTGATGTCTACTTTGTCTACACACCTTAACTGGGGATCATCTTATGTGGTTAACGATTTTTATCTAAGGTTTATAAAGCCTGATGCCAGTGATAAAGATTTGGTGATGGTAGGTAGGATTTCTACGGTAGTGTTGATGGGTTTTGCAGCTTTATTGGCCTTGGCCTTATCCAATGCTTTGGAGGCGTTTAATATCTTATTGCAAATCGGTGCAGGTACTGGTTTGATCTTTATCTTAAGATGGTTCTGGTGGAGAATCAATGCCTATACTGAAATATCTGCTATGATTATCTCATTTATTGTGGCGATTTTCTTTGAAACCATTAATCCTAAATTTGGTATCATCAGTATCCCTGAGGGAATGGAATACCTGAAATTACTTTATGGAGTGGGAATCACCACTGCTACATGGTTGACCGTTACTTTGCTGACTAAACCGGAGAAAGACGAGGTGTTGCTTTCTTTCTACCAAAAGGTAAAGCCGGCTGCATATGGATGGAGGAAGCTCTTGAATAGGTATCCTGAAGTAGAAGCAGAGCAGGGCCAACTTCCTTTTGAAATCGGGTTGATGTTGACGGGAACTATTGCGATCTATTCCGCTTTGTTTGCCATCGGCTTCTGGATATATGACAACGCCACTTCGGCTATGATCGCCACTGCTGTCAGTGCCATTGGATTTTTTATTCTGATCAAGAGTTGGAATAAGATCAAGTTATTCTAATCTATCAATATCTGACCCGCCCTAGAATAAGTCGATTTGTTGTCAACTTATTTTAGGACGAGACAAAATATAAAAAAGGCCCGCTTGGATCTCAAGCGGGCCTTTTTTATTGGCCTTTTAATGCGATTTGTTGGTTAATTTATTGCCATTAAGCCTTCCTGTTACTCTTGTGGGGATCCTTTGTCTCGGTCAGCGCTTTTGTGTGGCCGATCAGGTCCTGCATAGTAGAGGCTGTGAAGTCATTAGGTTTTATTACTGGTTTGGCAAGTTCGCTTACAGTAAGGACCTGCTCATTTGGGTAACTAGGGTTTCCAAATTTCCACTTGTGAGAATTCTCCAAAGTTACCTAAGAAGCCTATTGCCAAATAAGGGTAGTTGGGTACCATATAGCTATCAAACATAAAGGTTTTACCATCGATGGAAGTGCCCGTATATTGACTTTCTACCAATTCCCATTTTCCACTGGTATTAAGGCCAAACAGGGCAACTGATTTGGCCAGATAGGCATTTTCTATGGCGATTTGTAAGCCCCTATCTGATAAATGGATATTGGAAATATCTGGTTCTATGCTTTCAAAAACCTTATTTCTTGCCTTATTGGGTGTTAAGACGGGGTTTTCATACATGGTTTGGGAAAGCAGGCTGGCGATATCCCTATTACTGCCCATCAATGACCGGGCGCGGAAATACACATTGCCTTCTACTGCTGCCTTTGACCTGCCAATGGCTACTTGGTTGGGAATTTCATAAGCGTTTCTCCAAGCTTCATCTGCATCATTTCTGATTTTATAGCTTCCGTTGCCAATATAGATGGGGGTATTTCCGGCATTTTTGGCCCACCAATCCACTAATTCCCTGTGAGAAGCTTTAGGGTGATCCAAGCTCCAATAAATTTGGGGAGCTAGATAATCAACCCATCCATTCTTTACCCAAGATAAAGGGTCTGCATAAAGATCGTCATAATTGGTTTGACCGGCTTGGGTATCGGAGCCATTTGGATCCACGGAGGCATTTCTCCATACGCCAAAGGGACTCACCCCAAATTGTACCCAAGGCTTTTCATTTTTTACCAGATCACTTAAGCCTTGGATGAGCTGATCCACATTAGCTCTTCTCCAGTCTCCCAGATCAAGGCCATTACCGTATTTTTTGAAGGCGATTTGGTCATTGAATGCTTCTCCAGGGATTTTATAGGGATAGAAGTAGTCATCCAAGTGGACACCATCGATATCGTAATTGGTAAGCACTTCACGCACTATATTTACCATATGGTCCTTCACTGCAGGAATACCAGGGTTGTAATAATATTTACTTCCATATTTGACCATCCAGTCTGTATGACGGAAATAATCGTGCATTGGACTTAGGTCTTCCACTTTAAGGTTAAAGGTCGCCCGATAAGGGTTGAGCCAAGCATGAAATTCCATGCCCCTTTCATGGGTCACTTGGATCATCCATTTCAGTGGATCCAACATGGTTTGGGGTGCTTTTCCTTCTTTTCCGCTTAGGTATCTTGACCAAGGGGCCATTTTGCTAGGATAGAAAGCGTCACCTGCAGCTCTGATCTGGACAAAGACTGCATTGAAATTATGTTGTCGATAAAAATCCAAAATTTGGATAAAATCCCTTTGCTGTTTTTCAAAACTATCGGTACCTGAGCTGGGCCAATCAATATTAGCTACTGTGGCGATCCATACGCCCCTCATTTCCCTTTGGGGGATGGCAAAGGTAGGCAGCTCTTCTTCCCTTATGGTCTCGGCCTGCTCTGTATCAGGAGTAGAGGGGGCCGGTACAGGAGCTTCTTCCTTTGGGAGTGGAGCAGGCCCGGTGTTTTTGCTACTTTTATTGAAAGTGGCACAGGCGCTCAACAATAGCGCAAAAGCCAGGATGCTTAATCGTTGTAAACTTAAGTTCATGTAATGTCAAAGGATTTTGGATAGTACTCATATCAATAATTAGACCTTAGTTTTTGAATTCAAGGGAATTGATCAAATGAAGCATATCCTCTTTTATATATTCAATTACAGGGGCAAGGGAATCGTTTTTGACGGCAGTGTTAAAGTAAAGGGCCCCTCTCAGGAAATTTTGAGTAGAATCTGTTACAAAAAATTGAAAAGGGGTGGGGACCTCTCCGCTCAACTCAGCCACTACTCCGACATAGCCATGGGGTGTCTTGATCACTCCTTCTTCTATGCTGTAGGCTTTTACTTGATGTTTGGCGGTGAGGTTAAATGAATCGTCAAGGATACTTTTTAGTACTTCCTTATTTCCATGAATGGCCTTGTAGGTCAGGTGGATCTTTGCTCCAAAGTCGGAATAGTTTAAGTTGATCCAGTTTTCTTCTTTCAAATTGAAGGAGTCGGCTTCTGTTTGTGCAAAAACTGATTTCTGGAATTGGTAGGGGTAGGTATTGGCCAGTGCCTCAAAGGACTTTTCCGGGAGGTCGATCCGGTTATAGCCCTTTGGTTTTGGCAGGTAATGTTGCTCACAGCCCAGAAGGGCTAAACCAAGTATCCAGCAGATATTTTTGAACTTCATAGCCTCAAAGATAAAGAATAGATCAGAATCTCTCATTTTATGGGTAATATATTGCGGGGGATATTACTATTTGTGGTCAAACTTCACGAAATTAGGTACTCAACCTAAACTTTAAGCAATATGAAAAAGATTTTCAAATCATTGACACTGGTCTTGATTTTAAGTACATCTTGTATTTATGCCTTAAAAGCCCAAACCAATCAGGATGAGTTTTTGGCAAAATGGGAAAATATGAAAGCCTATACGGTAGAGATTTTGGAGGCAATGCCTGAGGATAAATTGGATTTTAAGCCTGTAGAGGAGGTTTCCAGTTTTAAAGAACTGATCATGCATATAGCAGGTGGCAATGTGATGATGGCCAATAACTTTCTTAAGGAGGGTAATCCAGGAATTGATTTTGAGGATAAGAACATGAGCAAGGCTGAATTGGCTGAAGCGGTAAAAACTTCATTTGATTTTGTTGCCAAAACCTATTCATCTTTATCTGAAAGCGAATTGGGTGAAGAAGTAGAGGTTTTTGGAGGTAATAAGATTACTCGCAGGCAAGTAGAAGGATTGATTGATTCCCATGGTATTCACCATAGAGGCAACTTGATCGTCTACTTACGCTTGAATGGTATTACACCACCACCCTTCAGAGCTTGGTAATTTTCTGTTTTCATGAAAAATAAAAAGCCTGTCAATAATTCAATTCATTTGACAGGCTTTTTAGTGTCTTTATCTGTAGTTAGCTTTTTATTCCTCTATTTTTAGATTTTGGAGAAAATTAATCAAGGCCTGTTTTCCATTGGGGTCGGCATCCCATACTGGACCAATATAAAGCTCATTTCTTACTAAGAACTTGATATAATATTTCACCACAATCCGGTCTTTATCAGGAAGCGTCTCACTGCTCAGTCCCATACTTTCCATTAGGTCGGCTTCACGACCTTCCACCCTGGTCAATACAAATTGGATTTTGTTAGCAATGAGGTCTTTGTCCGAACGGATAGTAGTCAAAAATACGGTTTCGTAAGGATAATATTGCTCCAAAATACTTTCTAGACTGGCTTTTTCGGCTTTTTGTGCAGCCAAAATTTGGTCTGAAGATTTGCCTAATAGGTCGTATCTAAACTGGGTCAGCAAGGCTGCTTCACCCGATGCTCCAGAAAGCGGGATTCCCAGCTTAAATACATCCAGGTTCAAGGGATTTTTGGCAATAAACCTGGAAGAAACAGGTAGGTTATTGGCCTGGGATGGGCTTGGTTCGGCTCCTCCTACCAAAGGTGGAAGAAAGCTGGGCACATCCAAGGCCATTAGGTTCTTTGATCGTTGGCCTTTGCCAGCTGCAATAAGTTTTTCTTGGAGTACTTCCATATTGTTCGCCTGAAGTGACCACTGGGTTCCTGCGTTAATGATGTGGCTGTTTCCGGAAAATTCCATGATGTTGATAAAAAAGTCCCCATTGCCTTTTCTGGTTATAGTGACGATATTCCTGACCATGCGTTGCAAGAAACTTTTCCCATAAGCAGCCTGAATTTCCTCAGAAAGAATGATTTCTTCCAATTCATAATAGGCAATGGGATCTCCGCCTGCCTCTATCAAAGCCGGATGGATTTTTTCAGCGATATTTTTCCAATCCAAGGGCGGCCTTGCGTTGGGTGCGGAGGAAATCAAAATCACCGCCTTTCCATCTAAAAAGTGCTCGGGCAAGGTACTTTGGCCGAAACTTTGAAAGGTAGAAAATAAGATTAAAAATAATGTAGAAATATATTTCATAGGTATTTCAACGTTCCAAAAGACTAAATTAGTATTTTCACTTTAATACTGGTAGCCAACAATCGATAATCACATGAAAATGTCAAAAATACTCATTTTATTACTTTTCATACTCAGTCCGGCTTTTTTAGAGGCACAGCAGCTTGACCGCAAACAACTTATTGCAGATCTCAAATACTTGTCTTCAGATGAGCTGGCCGGAAGGGCTCCATTGAGTCCAGGAAGTAAAAAAGCCCAAAGCTATATTACAGAGAGGTTCAGTTCTCTTGAGTTGTCCAGCCAGTTTAGCGATTATACCCAGTATTTTAGTTTTGGAGAGGAAGAGAAGGTAGAAAATGCAGCCAATATAGTGGCCTTTATTCCAGGCGAAGAATCTGAGAAAATCATCGTCATCACGGCTCATTATGATCATTTGGGGGTGAAAGAAGGGAAGATATATAATGGTACTGATGATAATGCTTCCGGTACGGCGGCACTGTTGGCTTTAGCAACATATTTTAGCCACAAGGCTCCCAAGCATTCTATGGTTTTTGCTGCCCTAGATGCGGAAGAAAGGGGACTTCAAGGAGCCAAAGCATTGGTTAAGGATTTTCCTTTTTCCTTGGATCAGGTTTTGCTCAATATCAATATGGACATGATCAGCAGAAATGACCATAATGAAATCTATGCAGCAGGAACAAGACATTATCCGGAATTGAAGGTTGTCTTGGAGAATGCTTCAGAAGGGGAGCGTGTGAGTTTAAAATTTGGGCATGATCTACCGAACACCGGCCATGATGACTGGACCAATGCCTCCGATCATGCCGCTTTTCATGCAAAGGGGATTCCCTTTGTTTACTTTGGGGTAGAGGATCATGCGGATTATCATAAGGATACGGATACTTTCGAAAAAGTAAATCAGGATTTCTACTTTAATACAGTAAAACTGATCATCCGTTGTGCAGAAGAACTGGATGCTAATTTGCCTTTATAAAGCTGGTTTAAATATGAGGTGGATAATAGCCTAAACGAATATTTTAAACCACAGATAGATACAGATAAACACGGATGGAAAAATGATATCGTAATAATCGGTGTTCATCCTATTAATCTGTGGTTTATTCCCTTGTTTTAAAATAGGTGGTTTGTAATTGTGCTTTTAGTTCTTTGTCTGCCAATAACTTTACTTCAGCTGTTTGATTTTTATGAATTTGCAAAACACAGCTCCCTGTTTTCAGTGATTTTGACCTCTTTTTTCAATAATCCCTGAAGAATTGTTTGGTGAAAATTAATTGGGGCCAAAAATTCAATATCTTTCAAACCGAATTTTAATCTGAGTTTTAGTAAAGGACATTTTATGGAGACCAATAGAGTATTAGCCTTAGATGTGTTTAGAGGGATTACCATTTTTGCCATGATCCTGGTCAATAATCCGGGATCTTGGTCAGCAGTTTACCCTCCTTTATTACATGCCAAATGGCATGGCTGTACCCCTACGGATCTGATATTTCCCTTCTTCCTGTTTATTGTGGGAGTGGCGATAGAACTGTCTCTTGGTGCTCAGCTGAAAAAAGGAGTGGAGAAAAAAGCGATTATTAGAAAGGCCGTTTTTCGGTCTTTGAAGTTAATAGGTCTGGGATTATTGCTAACAGCTATTCCTTATTTTGATCTCGCTAACTTGCGTTTTCCAGGAGTTTTACAAAGGATTGGCTTGGTTTACTTCTTTGCCAGCTTGATGTACCTTTATCTATCCCGAAAGCAATTGCTCATCAGCGGTACAGCTATATTGGTGTTTTATTGGGTTTGCATGAGTTTTATTCCCGTACCGGGGATTGGTGCGGCCAATTTAGAGCCCGGAACTAGTTTAGCTGCTTGGATAGACCAGCAAATCCTTACGGGACATATGTGGTCCCAAACGAAGACTTGGGATCCTGAAGGACTGTTTTCCACCTTGCCTGCTATAGTAACCTGTCTTTTGGGCATCATGGCTGGAAAGACCCTGACCCGGTCTAGGGAGCACCAGAAAAGAATGAAAAGCTGGCTTTTCTGGGCTTTTGGCTGTTCGGTTGTAGGCTATTTATGGTCTTTTATTTTTCCCATTAACAAGTCTTTATGGACCAGTACCTTTGTGCTTTATACAGCAGGTTGGGCTTTTTTGGCCTTGGCATTTTGTTATTGGCTGCTGGATATCAAAGGCTGGAAAAGCTGGTCGACACCATTTGTGATATATGGAATGAATGCCATTACGGTATTTTTTCTTTCTGGTCTTATAGCCAAACTTTTCGCTTATACCAAGGTGGATTATCAAGGGGAATTGGTCAGTTTAAAATTCTTTTTGCAAGAAATGCTTTTCAATGGCTGGCTTTCCCCCAAGAATGCTTCTTTGGGTGGGGCGTTATTGATGATGCTGATTTTGTATATTCCGGCCTATTGGATGTGGAAAAAGAATATAATTATCAAAGTGTAGGTGATTTGATCTATTAAAGGTAATGATTCCCTTTTCCGGTAGATTGGTTGATAATTTTTTGCCTTATATTTTTTTTGCAAACATTGGTTTCTAAGCCAAAATCAGTGCATTGGGAAAGGTATTTATTCAAAAAAATGATTTTATTTCAAAAAATACCTACATTTGCTTTCTATGGAGAATAAAAGAAATCAGCAAACACTACTACAAAAAAGGATGAGCGTCCTTTTGGTGGCATTGTGCTGCTTTCTGATTTCCAATTCCCATTTGTTTATGCCTGCACAAGATCAGCAGTCCTGTGAGGTGAAAGTTCAGCTGCCAACTGATTCTGATCAGGATGATCAGGAGCACCAGACTTTTCTGGATGTAGCTTCGGATGCAGTTGTGGTGCCTTTTGTTTCCATGTTGGCACAAAGCACCATGTATTTGATTTATGAAATTGTAGGTTTCGAAGAACAAGAATTCGTGCCTCAGGCCTTTATGGCCAGATACCCAAGTCACTTTTTAGAAGTTCTCCTAGAAAGGATAATTTCTCCCAACGCACCATAAGGTATTGCCCATTTTTTCCTTCCCAGCAGCAAGTGATATATTTGCGCGCATCAAATTAGAATTCAATAACAACATATATTTATTTAAGTAAATCATGCAAAACAAAGGGATCATTGTGTTCTTGACAGTGATTGTTACAGCATTATGTTTGTACTATCTGTCATTTACCTACGTATCAAGTAACGTCCAAAAGGACGCCATTGCCTATGCTACAGATGCTGATGGCAATTTGGACTTCGCAAAGAAACAATCTTACCTAGACTCTGTTTGGCGAGAGCCTGTTTATAACTTCCTAGGAGCCAATTATACTTTCCAAGAAGTAAAAGAAACCGAACTAGGGCTTGGACTTGACCTTCAGGGGGGCATGCACGTGACACTTGCTGTTTCTCCGGTGGAGATTGTAAAAGGTTTGGCTGGAAACAGCAAGAATGAAGCATTCAATGCAGCTATTGAGGAGGCCAATGAAGCTTCCAAAACTTCCAATGAGAAGTTTGTAGACCTATTCTACAGTGCTTGGCAGGAAAAGTCAGGTGGACAGTCTTTGAACAGCATTTATGCCACTGCAGCCAACAGAGGAAGAATCTCTTTGGAAACTTCAGACAGTGAGATTTTGGAGATTATCGATGGAGAGATCGAAAATGCTATCGAACGTTCTTTCAATATCTTGAGAACACGTATTGACCGTTTCGGTACTTCTCAGCCTAATATCCAGAGAATCCAGGGTACTGGCCGTATTCAAATCGAATTGCCAGGTGTGGATAACCAAGAGAGGGTAAGAAGCTTATTGCAGGGTGTGGCCAAGCTACAGTTCTGGAAAGTGGCGGAGATCAATGAATACGGAGATGTATTGCAAAGAATCAACGGCGTATTGGTAGCAGAAGCTCAGGCCAGCAAAAAGTCTGAAACTACTGTTTCCACTGAGGAAGCTACTGAGGGTGATTCTACCCTAACTGACCTAGAGAGACAACTGGCAGAAGGTGGTGATGAAACGGATTCACTTTCCTCTGAGGTTTCTCCATTGTTCTCTTTATTGAAAGCCAATTATGGTTTGGTATACGAAGTAAAAGATACCATGGCCATCAACAAGATTTTCAAGAGAGAAGATATCCAGTCTATCATTCCTAGGACTTTGACCTTTATGTGGTCTGTGAAGCCTAGAGAGGCAGATGGTCTTGATCTATTGGAGCTTCACGCTATCGAAACACCTAGAGGGACTGAACAGGCTCCTTTGGAAGGTGATGTGATCACTGATGCCAGCCAGACTTTGGATGAGTCTTCCAATCCTGCTGTCAGCATGAGTATGAATGCTGAAGGTGCCAGGAAATGGAGAAAAATGACTGCCGAAAATATCGGTAGAAGGATTGCGGTTGTTCTTGACAACTATGTATATACTGCGCCAAATATCCAAGGTGAGATTCCTAATGGACAGTCTAGTATCACTGGTAACTTTACCATTGAAGAAGCCAAGGATTTGGCGAATATCTTGAAGTCAGGTACTTTGCCTGCACCTACCAAGATCGTAGAAGAGGCCATCATCGGTCCAACATTGGGTAAAGAAGCCCAAGCACAAGGTATCAATTCCATCATTGCCGGTTTGGCCATTGTGGTGTTGTTTATGATCGCTTACTATGCTAAGGGTGGTTTCATCGCTACTGCAGCATTGGTGTTCAACATCTTCTTTATCTTGGGTATCTTGGCTCAGCTTGGTGCGGCATTGACCCTTCCAGGTATCGCAGGTATCGTATTGACGATCGGTATGTCCATTGATGCCAATGTATTGATCTTTGAAAGGATCAAAGAAGAATTGGCCGCAGGATCTGGATTATTACAGGCGATCAGCAGTGGTTATAATAAGGCCTTCAGTGCGATTCTTGATTCTAACGTAACTACTTTCTTGACCGGTGCTATCCTTTATGCATTGGGCCAAGGTCCTGTGAAAGGCTTTGCGATCGTATTGATGATCGGTATTGCTTCTTCATTCTTCTCTGCCGTGTTTATCACCAGGGTGATCGTTTACTGGTTGAGCAAGAAAGGTGACCAAAGCAAGATTTCCTTTGCTACGCCATTCTCCAAAAACTTGTTCAGTGATCTTAATATTGACTTCCTAAGTAAGCGAAAAGTTGCCTATTTGGTTTCTTCAGCCATTATCGTAGTAGGTTTGGCATTAGCGGCTATCAATGGACTTAAATTTGGTGTAGACTTTACCGGTGGACGTTCTTATGTGGTAGAGTTTAACCAGCCAATTGTTCCTTCGGAACTTAAAGTGGGCTTGGACAAGCAATTTGACGGTTCGGTAGAAGCCAAGACCTACGGAGCGAATAATGTCATCAAAGTAACGACTTCCTACCTGATCAATGATGATTCTGATGAGGCCAACAGTGAAGTAGAAAATAAAGTGATTGAAGGTATTGCGAGCATTACCGGCTTGAAGTATATAGAGGATGCCAGCCAGTTGGACGATAGTTCTTTTGCGATCGCAGGTTCTTCGAAGGTGGGGGCAACCGTGGCTGATGATATCAAAAACTCTTCCATGGAAGCGATGTTCTTTGCCTTGGTGGCGATCTTCCTTTATATCCTATTGAGATTCCGCAAGTGGCAGTATTCGTTGGCTTCTATCATTGCCTTGGTACACGATACCTTGTTTGTGGTGGCGGCTTTTGCGATTGCCAGTGTTTTTGGAGCTTCATTTGAAATAGACCAAGTGTTTATTGCAGCGGTATTGACCGTGATTGGTTATTCCATTAATGATACGGTGATTGTATTTGACCGTATCAGGGAGAATATTGCCAATAGAGGTACTTCAAAGCTGGTAAGGATGTTCAATGAGGCCATCAATCAGACCATGTCCAGGACCTTGATTACTTCAGCGACTACCTTGATTGTAGTGATTGTCCTATTGATCTTTGGTGGTGAGGTATTGAGAGGCTTCTCTTTTGCCTTATTTATCGGGGTATTGGTCGGTACCTATTCCTCTATTTATATCGCTTCTCCAATTGTGGTGGATTTGATGAAAAAGGAACTTGAGCAAGAAAAAGAAGAAGCTAAGAAATTGGCTTAATCTGATGCTATAATCGATATTTGAAAGCGTTCTGTTTCGGCAGAACGCTTTTTTTTTTGCAACTATTTTTAGAAGACTTTGCTGCTTTAGCCGTGACTGGACTCAGCTCTCGGGACAACGGAGTCTCATTGCAGTATCGCATTATTGGAAGAGATCCTTCCTATCGTCAGCATGACATCGATTTGTAATACTTATAAAATATCGATTAATGCGGTAATTTTTTTGTCACGCTGAGCTAAGCGAACCTGTCTGCCAAAGGTAGAGAGTCTCATTGCAGCATCGTGATTATGGAAATAGATCCTTTCCCGATAGGGATCGGGACAAGCTCTTTCGTCAGGATGGCAGGGATTAGTAATTCGTATAAAATTCTATTTTCGACAGCAAGCTCTTTCGTCACGATGACATGCATTTGTTTTAGATTGGTAAGTACCAATAAACCTTTATAAAAGCCTGTTTTTGGTTTATAATCAATTGACAGCGTGAAAAATACCGTGATCACGGTATTTCCCAATAAGGCGGAAGAACCTAAATTGCCGTATCGGAAAAATGCAATAATTATGAGTCAAATCGCTTATTTGGGGGTAATTCTAAGTAGTTTAATAGGTAGTCTTATATTCTATTTCTATCAAAAGCCTGCATACCGTACCACGCATAAAATTTTATTGTTTACGCTGGCGTTTGTTTTCTTTTTAGAAGCAGCGGGATATTTTACCAGCAGTAGGGGAATCAATAATGTATTGCTTTATAATATATGCGGTACTTATCTACAGTCCTTTTTATTAGTCTACTATCTGAAATTATTAGAAGTAAATAAAAAATTCAAACGTAAGACAAACTATGTTTTTGGCGGGCTTTATATATGGGGTATTATTAATTCACTTTTTATTCAGCCCATTGATCAAGTTTTTCAATATTACAGTTTGGCTCCATTTGGCTTATTTATTTTGTTTTTATCAGGCCGATTTTTGTACCAAATAATTAAATTGAGGGTATATTCTGATGCTAATATTATGGCAGTTCCCCACTTTTGGATAGTAACTGTTTTAATCTTCTTTTATATAGAAGTATTGATATTATTAGGTGTAAACCACTTTATTCCTGCGATCGACTTTGAAATATGGAAACCTTGGCTAGGATTGAATAGGGTTTTTGCTGGATTGATGTACTTAACTTTTAGTCTTTCATTTTACACTCCATTTATGTTTGTTGACCGTAAATACAACTAATTGTGTAATTTTAACCAATGCTTAACTACCACAGGACAATAAATAAAGCTACACTTAAATAATTTTAACCATGGATGGTAAAAAGAAAGAAAAAATCACCAAAAAACAATTTGATCAAATCACCAACAAGTACAAGAACGAAGTTAAAAAGGGGCTTACTGGCATAGGAAAAGACGGAAAAGAAATTACGGATCAAACAGATTGGATTTGGTTCAGTAGGGAAGAAATTCAAAAAGTTTTGGACGAAGGAAAAGCGGGGATCAGATTTTATTTTAGTCAATATGATGAATCATTCGGTGAAGAGTTGGGGGAAGAATATGTAGGTAGACTTACGCTCGCTATGCTCCCAGGAGATGAAAAATTAGTTGCTGAAGCCACTTCAACTGAGGAAGAAAGTGCAGATGCGGAGAGAGATTATGCTTATAATTATGGGGGTATATGCCCTCCAGGTTGTTAATGCCATTATTTTTGTGAGAAATCTTAAATGAAATGACTTTCGATCTATATTTCTACACAATAATATTGGGATTACTATCTAGCTTGTCAGTCTTTTTTTTCAAGACTGACAGGCAATATCGTAAAGCACATGTCCTCATTTTTTCAATATTTGTTATTGTAGTACTACAGGAACATGTTGCGATAACAATTAGAAACCTAAATGAAACGAATGATAACAATAATTCCATTGTATATAATATTGTCGGTATTTATCTATTAATTCCTCTCTACCTGTTGTTTTACAAAATGGTATTTTTATCCGAAAGGATGAAAAGAAGAATTAATATTTCCATTTTACTTTTATATGTTTTGGGTATTATTGACTCTTTGTTTCTCCAGCCACTTACAGAAATTTTCCAGCATTATATGCTTTTGTATGGTAGTTTGGTGATCATTTTATTAAGTATTTCATTTTACTATAAGGTCTTTACCAGAAATGATTATATAAATTCTAACCTTTTGTCTATACCCTATTTCTGGATTATAACCATGCTGTTTTTTTATTACTCCAGCACATTTTTGATTTGGGCGAGTTTCTCTTATTTGCTAAAAGCTGATTATCGGACTTTTGTAATGTCTTTATTTGACCTGAATAGATTACTAGCAGGTGTTAGTTATTTAGTCATGGGCTTGGCATTTTATGCTCCAAAAGTGTTTAGGGGAAAATATTTTATCACTTAATAATTTTCTTTATGTCTTCAGATCCAGCGCAATTTATTTTCTTGATTACAGCCGGTGTGTTGATCACATTGGTTATGTGTAGTTTTATTGTAGTGTTGGTTCTGTTTCACCGGCAACAGCAGTTCCGTAATAAGCAAAAAATGGATCAGCTAAAGGCAGAATATGAGAAGACCATCTTGGGGGTGGAAAAGGAGATACAGGAACAGACCCTTTCTTTTATTGGGCAGGAACTACATGATAACCTTGGGCAGTTGCTTTCGCTTACCAAGCTGACCCTTAGCCAGCCAGATCCTGAGAACTTCTCTGAGGGAAAGCGGCTGATCAACAAAGCTATCCAAGAGGTGCGTTCCCTGTCCAAAAGGTTGAACCTTGACTGGGTGAAGGAAGTACAAATCCAAGATTTTATCGCCGGGGAGCTGGAGAAGATAGAAAAATCTGGTTTCTGTAAAACCCAGTTGGTAAGCCAAGTCAACGGGCTAAGCCTGGAACAGGATACCAAGCTGGTCCTGATCCGTGTGGTGCAGGAATGTCTCAATAATATTATCAAGCATGCCGAGCCCCAAACCATTTCCATTAATCTATTAAAGTTGGGAAATGACTTTTCCCTACAGATAGTGGATGATGGAAAGGGATTTAATACCGAGGATAAGTCCAAGGGCATGGGCATGCACAATCTGAAATCCAGGATTGAAACAATTGGGGGGGAGCTGGATATCCATTCAGAGATAGGAGAAGGAACTGCCATAAAGTTGAGGGTTCCTGCATAATCACTCATGTAAATTATTTGAATTTGGTAAAGTAATCCATTAAAACTGCTTATTTTAGCATTGCCAATAGGCTTTTTTACCAAAATCCATAAATAATGATCCGCCTCGTACTTGCCGATGACCATAAGATGTTTGCCAAAGGCATTGCTAACTTATTGGAAAAAGAAGAAGATATGGAAATTCTGTCCATTTTTTCAAATGGTAAGGATTTGGTAGAGTTTGTCAAGAATAATGAGGTGGATGTGGTGTTGACGGATATGAATATGCCTGGCATGGATGGCTTGGCCGTATTGCAGCATCTTAACAAGCAAAAGATCAAAGTCAAAATGATCGTGCTGTCCATGTATGATGATGAGGATATTTTTAAAAAATGCCAAAAGCAGGGAGTGGATGCCTATGTGCTGAAGGATGCGGATCCAGATGAGTTGGTTTATACTATTAGGGAGGTTTTTGAGGGACAGCACAGGATGCATTTCGAGCGGGTGCTCAAGCAGGTGGATGAAGATCAATATTTTGATGTCTATAAGCAGAAGTTTAAATTGTCCCGCAGGGAACTACAGATACTTAAGTTGATTAAGGAGGGGCATAGTAATCATGCCATTGCCGATGAGTTGTTCTTGAGTGTTTATACCGTGGAAACCCACAGAAAGAATATCCATCATAAATTGCGCGTTAACAATAGCGTTGAGCTAATGCGTAAGGCCATTGAAATGAATTTATAAATGACTAGAACCATAAAAACCGGGCTAGTAGGTTTTGGGAAGGTAGCAGAAACCATGCATGCCCCATTGATCCAACAGGAACCCTTGCTGGAGCTAACAGCTGTGGTAGAAAGGCACCAAGAAAAGTCCAAGGAAGATTATCCCCAAGTGACTGTTTATAAGAGCTTGGAAGCAATGCTTGAACAGTCGGATGTGGAATTGGTCGTGATATGTACTCCTAATGAATGGCATTTTCCCCAGGCAAAAGCAGCTTTGGAAGCTGGCAAGCATTTGGTCGTGGATAAGCCGATCACAGTGAGTTCCTCTGAGGCTGAAGCACTGGTAAAACTGGCCAATGAAAAGGGGCTTGTTCTCACTGCCTATCAGAACAGGCGTTTGGATGGGGATTTTCAAACCATCCAAAAACTCCTCAATGAAAAGGTGCTGGGAAATATTGTTCATTTCGAATCCCATTTTGATCGGTTTAGGCCTGAGCCCAATGATAACTGGAGGGAAAAAGAAGTTCCTGGAAGCGGGATATTATATGATTTGGGTGCTCACCTGATAGATCAGGCATTGATTCTTTTTGGGCAGCCTAAATGGGTTTATGCGGAGATCCTCAAACAACGTGAGGGAGTGGATGCTGATGACTTTTTCGATATCACCATGATGTATGCGCACACCAAGGTGAGGTTGACTGCCAGTATCTTGATGAATGCCAAATTGCCCAAGTTCCTCGTCTTGGGAGATAAAGGGTCTTATAGCAAGTTTGGTTTGGATGTACAGGAAGCAGCCTTGAAAACAGGGATAATACCTGGTGGCGATGGCTGGGGAGAAGAACCAGAATCAGGTTGGGGAGAGGTGTTTTTGGCCCATGAAAGCTATCCCTATCCCACCTTGAAAGGAGATTATCCAGCTTATTATAAAAACATTGCCCAGGTATTGAATGGCAAGGAGGCCTTATTGGTTCAGCCACAGGAAGCGGTACAAACCTTAAAGATTATAGAAGCTGCCCAGCAAAGCCATGCAGAGGGCAGAAGGGTTTATGTGTAGTTTATTGACCCTATTTGTTCAATTTCATCCTAAAGCCCTATCAGAAAATAATCTCATCCAGAAACAAATAGCAAAAGAGATTCCTTGCAGAGAAATCGGTATGGAAATCTAGCTCGCAAAGATCTGGTTGGGGTCTTTGAAAGATTTAAATTCCAGGGCATTTCCACTGGGATCCAAAAAGAACATGGTAGCCTGTTCCCCAACTTTTCCTTGAAAGCGGATGCCTGGTGCTATGATAAATTCAATGCCTTCTTTTTCCAGTTTTTCAGCCAGTTCATGCCATTGTTCCCAAGGAAGTACTGCTCCAAAATGTCTCACAGGAACCTGTTTGCCATCTACCTCATTGGCAAGGGCAGCCTTAAGCTCGTCTGGTTTTACATGGGCAGATAGTTGGTGGCCAAAGAAATTAAAATCAATCCATTGGTCCGTGCTTCTGCCAATCTCGCAGCCCAGCAGGTCTTGGTAAAAAGCTCGGGTACTTTCAATATCTTTTATGGGAAAAGCCAAATGAAAAGGATGGTAATCTTGTATATTTTCTAACTTTGGAGTGGCATTTGATAAGCTGTCATGAAAGTAGCAGATTCTTCTAAAAATACCATGCAAAATAAAACTGTTTCATTGGTCCTTTCCAGCGGAGGGGCCAGGGGCTTGGCTCATATTGGGGTCATAGAGGCATTGGAAGAGAAAGGCTATCACATCAAGAGCATAGCGGGTTGTTCCATGGGGGCATTGATTGGAGGGATATATGCCAAGGGGAAATTGCCCGTATACAAGGAATGGATCTCTAACTTGGACCGGATCGATGTCTTTTCCCTGATGGATTTTACGCTGTCCGCGCGTGGCTTCATTAAGGGCAATAAGGTTTTTCAAGCAGTGGAAGCTTTGGTGGGCGATGATTTGATAGAAAACCTACCCATACCTTTTTCCTGCAATGCGGTGGACATCCATAGTGGTGAAGAAAAGATTTTCAAGGAAGGGCAGCTTTTTGAGGCGATCAGGGCCTCAGCCTCCATACCTACAGTAATCAAGCCTTTTCCAATTGGTGGTAATGAATATGTGGACGGGGCGGTGTTGAATCCCATTCCCGTGAACCTTGCGCTGAACCATGGAAATGATCTGCTTATGGTTTCCAATGTAAATGCGCCTGTATCGCCGATCAATTGGGAAAGTCAAAAAAGTAGGGAGACCTCCCTCATAGCAGTGCCAACTTGGGTAAATGAATACAGGGATAAGATGATCAAATATTTTCCGCAGGATAAAAAGGAGAAACCAAAAGCAGCCAGTTTTTTGGACCTGATGAACCTTTCCTTTGAATTGATGCAGGACAAGCTTTCTGATTATATTCTCCATACTTACCCGGCAGATGTGGTGGTACAAATGTCCAGGAAGCAATGTGGTACATTTGAGTTTTATCGGGCAAAGGAATTGATTGCTTCGGGCAAGCAATTGGCCCTGAAATCCCTAGAACAATTAGAAGCATGAACATAGCCGAGTTGAACCAATTATTGGGCAATATTGATATTTACCTTTTGGACCAAGTACTAAAGGGCCGATTTGGCCCTGAAATGAGAATCCTTGATGCAGGATGTGGTGAAGGAAGGAATTTGGTCTATTTGATCAAGTCTGGATTTCAGGTATTTGGTGTAGACCAGAATCCCACTGCCGTACAAATGGCCAGGGCCTATGCCAGGACATTGCAGCCCAAGTATGATTTATTGAGGTTCCAGGTGGCCGGGGTAGAGGATATGCCTTTTCATAAGGGAGCCTTTCAAGCCATGATCAGCTCTGCGGTATTGCATTTTGCCAATGACACCGTTCACTTTCATCAGCTATTTGCTGAGATGATGCGGGTTTTGGAACCAGGGGGGATTTTATTTTTGAGAATGACAACCGGCTTTGCAGGTATGCTTGAGGTTTCCCAGGAAATCAAAGATGGTGTTTATCAACTTCCCGATGGGTCAAGTCGATTTTTGCTTACGGAGAATCTTTTGGAAGAGCTTATGGAAGTACATCATTTGGTTCATTTGGAATCTCCCAAGTCCGTTTTGGTCCATGGGCAGCGTGCCATGGGGGTTTTTGTAATGCAAAAGTTAAAATAGATCTTAGTTTAATTTTATTTTTGTGTATTATTAAGGAATGTTTATTTCCTATCTTTGGACAACGTTATTTTTAATTCAATAATATATGAACCTTCAGTATATCATGGAGTTGGTGGGAACTTATTTCTTTGCCATTTCAGGTGCATTGGCTGTACAGGACAGTGAGCATGATGTTTTTGGTGCGGGATTTATGGGTTTTATCACGGCCATTGGTGGAGGAAGTTTGAGGGATGTGCTGTTGGGCGCTTATCCCTTGGGGTGGATAGATGATATCAATTATCTCTACATCATTATTCTTGGTGTTTTGACGGCCATATTTTTCTTTAAGATCATGTCCAAACTCCGTAAGACCCTGATGCTTTTTGATGCCTTGGGAATAGGTTTGTTTACAGTCTTGGGAACAGAAAAAGTGTTGAGTTTGGGACATGGTTGGGAAATTGCGGCCATTTTGGGAATGGTTTCTGCGACTATGGGCGGGGTGATCAGAGATACCCTTTGTAATTTGACGCCAGTGCTGCTTCGGAAAGAAATTTATGCTACCGCCTGTCTTTCTGGTTCATTATTGTATTTATTGCTAAAGGAATTTTCAGTGCCCAGGGATGTCAATTTAATTATCTGTATGTCTTTGGTGATTATTATCAGGATAGTGGCTGTTCGCTACAAACTCAGCCTACCGCAATTGGGCTGGGTGCGTTAAGGAGAGGTTGGTGATATTAATTTTGTTGTTTAATAAAGCTGGTAAATTAGCGGCACAAATAGTAAATTGAGTCATAATAAATTTTCTGTTATTAAACCCAAAAGATCATGGCAACAATTAATCCTTACTTGAATTTCCTGGGCAATTGTGAGGAAGCATTTAATTTTTATAAATCTGTTTTTGGAGGAGAATTCACCTATATGGGTAGGTTTTCTGAAATGCCTCCCCAAGAAGGGGTAAGCTTAAGCGAGGTAGAGAAAAATAAGATCATGCATGTTTCACTGCCGATAGGTTCCCATACCATTTTAATGGGCAGTGATGTGGGGGGAGATTGGGCCCCTCAGACTGTAATAGGCAATAATATATCCGTATCCATTACAGCGAAAAGTAAGGCAGAAGCAGACCAACTGTTCACCGGTTTGTCCAATGGAGGACAGGTGAGCATGCCTATGGCGGATACTTTTTGGGGCGATTATTTTGGTATGCTCACAGACAAGTTCGGCATCAACTGGATGGTTAGTTTTAATGAAAATGCCCAATAAGCAAATGGTGGTACATCGGGGATAAGGGAGAAACACTAAAGTTTCCTGATTACATTTGATGTCTGATTTTCAGTATTTTATACATGGTTAGAGAGATGGATAGGTTTAAGATTGTTGCAGTTTTTATTTTTTTACTTTTCCACAGTCTGATTTCTCATGCCCAGAAGCCTAATATCATCATGATCATGACTGATGATCAGGGTTATATGGATGTGGGCTTTAATGGCAATCAAAAGATAAAAACGCCCAATATGGACAAATTGGCAAGCATGGGCTTGGTTTTTGACCGTTTTTATAGTGCAGGGCCGGTGTGTTCCCCTACCCGCGCCAGTTATATCACCGGAAGAAACCCCTTGCGAATGGGGATAGGCAATGCCAATGAGGGCCATATGAAAGTTGAAGAGATCACCTTGGCTGAATTGCTCAAGCAACAAGGTTATGCCACTGGACATTTTGGGAAATGGCATTTGGGAACTTTGACCAAGGAAACCAAGGATGGTAATAGGGGTGGCAGGCCAGGGCAAGAGGAGCATTATAGTTTACCTAGCATGCATGGCTATGATACCTACTTTTGTTCTGAATCCAAAGTGGCTACTTATGACCCTCTTAAAGTCCCTGAGGAATTTGAGGCAGGTGAAAGTTTGCGCTATGGTTGGAAGGCAATTGGTGAAGGGAGGCCCTCCAAAGCTTATGGTACTTATTATTGGGTAGGAGAGGAATAAATAGTTGAAGGTAATTTGGAAGGTGATGATGCCAGGGTGATTATGGACAGGGTTTTGCCCTTTATAGACCAATCCTTAAAAGGTGATAAGCCGTTTTTTACAAGTATTTGGTTTCATACGCCCCATCTTCCAGTGGTGGCAGATGTGCCACACAGGGAATTATATGCCAATTTAAGTTTTGAGGAGCAGTTGTATTATGGAACCATTACAGCTTTGGATGAGCAGATAGGCAGGCTTTGGGATTATTTGGAAGAAAAGGAGCTGGCAGAGCATACCTTGATTTTATTCTGTAGTGATAATGGACCAGAGCTAAGAACACCCGGGAGCGCAGGGCCGTTTAGGGGAAAAAAGAGAAGTTTGTACGAAGGGGGAGTAAGGGTGCCGGCATTTGCCGTTTGGAAAGGTGAAATTGAGGCAGGTCAGCGGAGTGATTTTCCAGCCGTGACCAGTGATTATTTGCCTACTATTTTGGATGTCCTAGATATAAGTTATCCTGATGATCGGCCAATTGATGGCGAAAGTTTTTATCCCTTATTATCAGGAGAAAAGCAGAGCCGCATTAATCCCATAGGCTTTATTTATCTGGACCAGCACCGGGTGTCTTGGGTAAGTGAGCAATATAAATTGGTAAGAGATGCACCTGATAGCCCTTTTGAGCTTTATGATTTATTGAATGATCTCAGCGAAAAAGATAATATTATTCAGCAGCTTCCTTTTGTGGCTTCAAAGATGGAAAGTGAATTGCAAGAGTGGTTAAGATCAGTAGAAAACAGTAAAAAGGGTGGTGATTATTGAAAAAATAATATGATTATCCGGCATCGTGCCAGTAGTTGTATTTCTCACAGCCTGTCCCGTTTTATCGGGAGATTTCACGGATCTACCTGGCGGAAGACAGGTTTGCATGGAATAATATCTCATTTCTAGGGACTTTCGTATGCTTTTTGAAAGATTATCATGCTATTTTAAAGCTACTGGTGCTATTGCGGGTATACATAAAAAATAATTTTTCTTATCAATATAAAAGGGAAATGAACCTAAGGTTGTAAGAAAATATACATCAGTAAAAACATACAGAATAAGTGATATTTACGTTGTAATAACTATATCTTACGTCATGTCTTTTACAATTGATGAACAAACGGTACAAGATCTAGAACTTTTTGGAGACCGACCAAACTCAAAAAGTATTTTTTCCTTTTTCAATCGTACTAAAACTTTTGGAGGCAGGCTTCAGCTAAAGGGACTTATGGAAAGTCCACTGGATTCACCGAAGGAAATATTGGACCGAAGAGATTCCATCAAATTCTTTATGAAGGCAGAATTGCCCTTCGAGATTTCTTCAAGTCAAATGGATTTTATCGATCACTATTTTAGGTTGAACAAAACCACCCTGAAATCCAATTTTATTGATGCTTATTTCCAGAACATGTTTGTCAGACAAGGTAATCGAAATGATGTCTATTTAATTAAGACTGGTGTGGAAAAGCTTGTCTATCTTCTTTTGGAATTGAAAAGACACCTTCCCCACATTACAAAAAATGAAATTCCTGAACAGCTTAAGGCTTATTTCTCTTTCGTTAAGGATTACATACAACTAAAGGAAATCTCAGGCCTTTTGAGTGAAATAAAGAACTCACCTCATCGTGTTAAACCCCATCAATTTGACTGGTTATTCAGGGAGAAATACAAAAAAGAAACACAAGACTTGGTCAATATTATTTATCTATTTGATGCCTATAATGCTGTAGCTCAAACAGCCCTTAAGGAAAACCTTTGTCTGCCAGGTTTTATAGATTCGGCCATTCCCCAGTTAAAACTTAAAGGCCTTTTCCATCCTTTTTTGGAATCTCCCATTCCTTATGATCTGGAGATGAAAGATGGGCAAAACCTTTGTTTCCTTACAGGTCCCAATATGGCTGGTAAATCCACTTTTCTGAAATCTTTGGGACTTTCAATATACCTGTCCCATTTAGGATTTCCCGTACCAGCCAAAGAAATACAAACTACTTTTTATAAAGGACTAATGACAACCATAAACCTTTCGGACAATATGGGACTTGGATATAGTCATTTTTATTCGGAAGTGAAACGTATAAAACAAGTCGCCAATGTAATCAAGGAAAAAGGAAGCGTGTTTGTGATTTTTGATGAGCTGTTTAGAGGTACCAATGTAAAAGATGCTTATGAGGCATCCCTGTATATTATAAAGTCTTTTTCCCAAATTCAGCAGAGCACCTACTTTATTTCTACCCATATTACAGAAATTGCAAGCCAGATTGCTGATTGGCCCAATGTGAAATGCCACTATTTCGAAGCCAAAATTGATGAGAATCAGCTAACTTATAGCTATGAAATTAAAGAAGGTGTATCCTATGAAAGACTGGGGATGCATATTCTTCTAAAAGAAAATATCATCGATATCCTTAATCCCAAAAACACCTAATTGAAAACTATGAAGGAGGCAAGTCAAATAAGCGAACTTATGAAACAAGTGGATAGCTATGTCCAAAACTGTCCCGAAAATACCATGGAATACAAGGCATTCCCCCATAAATGGTCCAAAAAGGAAATCTTAGGACACTTGGTGGATTCAGCCATTCATAACCTTCAACGCTTTGTGGAAATCCAATTTTCTCCCTCAGTCTATTCTGTACATCCTTATCGTCAAAACGAATGGGTAAGTGTAAATGATTATCAACATACCAACACGCAATCCCTGCTCCAGCTTTGAATGGTGCTGAACCAAAGGATCGTCCAAATAATTTCAAACCTTGATGAAGACGCGGTTAACATCCCTATTTTCATCAATGACCACCGTCAAGAAAATCTCGCTTTCTTGATCAGTGATTATGCCGATCACATGGGCCATCATGTGAAACAAATCGTGGAATAAATATGAATATTATCCTTAGGCAGGAAATCGATTCGGATCACCATGAGGTTTTCAATCTTATAAAAGAATCGTTTCAAAACGAAGCCAATGAGCGATCACCAGGAACAATTTCTTGTAGATCGTTTAAGGGGATCATCAGGTTTCGTTCCTGAGCTTTCGCTAGTAGCGGAATCTGGAAATCAGATTTTGGGACATATTTTACTGAGCAAAATAAAAATCAAGGATGTTCATCATTCTCATGAAGCGCTCGCTTTGGCTCCAGTAAGTGTACTGCCTGAATACCAAAAGAAGGGAATCGGCGGAAAATTGATTGTGGAGGCGCATCAAATAGCCAGGGAAATGGACTTCAAGGGAATTGTGGTGCTCGGACATTCGGATTATTATCCAAGGTTTGGGTATAGGCAGGCCTGTGATTTTGGCATCACTCTTCCATTTGAGGTGCCAGATGAGAATTGCATGGCTATTGAATTATTTCCAGGAGCATTTCAAAATGTTACTGGAATGGTAGAATATCCAAAAACATTTTTTGAATGAAATCATAAGGTTAATTAGATAGCATATGGATCTTTTCAATATTAAATAAAGGATTTGGAATCCAGCAATTCACAAACTTTCACCTTCGATATAACCAATAATTTGTTGATTTTAGCCATATAAAAGCTTAAATTACATTCTACACAAAATAAAATGTATGGCATATAATACCTTTTTAGCGGATCGGATAGAGCATGTTTTGCAGCATGCCGGCAAACCTTTTGAAGCAAAGAAGATGATGGGAGGCCTTTGCTTTATGGTCGATGGTAAAATGTGCATTGGTGTTCATGAGGACCGCATCATGGCCAGAGTAGGTCCAGATCAATATCAGGAGGCACTCCAACAGGCAGGATGTATGGAGATGAATTTCACAGGTAGAAGTATGAAGGGCTTTGTGTTTATAGATGGGAATGTGGTGGACACCGAGCCGCAATTGGAATATTGGGTGGAAAAATGCCTGGAATTTAATCCTAAGGCAAAGTCAAGCAAAAAGAAATAGTTTTGTTCGTCATTCACTTCAATCTAACAATCCTACACCTCTTTTTATGAAGCCCGCTAAAAGAATTCTTCCACTGATAGTATTCAGCCAGTTTTGCTGTACTTCCATTTGGTTTGCCAGCAATGCCGTGATGGGAAGCCTTTTGGAAAGTTTTGACCTTAGCAGTACTGCCTTGGGCCATCTTACCTCAGCTGTTCAGTTGGGGTTTATTTTTGGAACATTAATATTTGCATTATTAAGTGTTGCAGACCGCTTTTCACCCTCCAGGGTGTTTTTGTTTTGTGCTGTATTGGGAGGACTTTTTAATTTGGGGCTGGTTTGGCCCGGGAATACTTTAGTTAGCTTGATTGTGATGCGGTTTTTGGCAGGTTTATGTTTGGCTGGGATTTATCCAGTGGGAATGAAGATTGCAGCAGATTATTATGAACATGGATTGGGTAAGTCTTTAGGCTTTTTGGTTGGTGCATTGGTTTTGGGAACAGCTTTTCCACACTTTCTTCAGGCATTTATAGGTGATCTTTCTTGGGTATATGTGATTATTTTTATTTCAGCTTTAGCCGTTTTAGGAGGTTTTTTGATTGGGCAGTTTGTGCCTGATGGACCATACAGGAAAGCAGCGGCTGGTCTTGATTTATCAGCTATTTTTAAAGTGTTTCGAATTAGGGAGTTCAGCACTGCCGCGATCGGATATTTTGGACATATGTGGGAGTTGTATGCTTTTTGGGCATTTGTTCCCTTTATATTGGTCAGTTATGGCGCCTTCCATCCTCATGTTCATTTGGATATTTCATTATGGTCTTTCCTGATAATCGGAATGGGCAGCTTGGGCTGTATTTTGGCTGGCTACCTTTATATCAACCAAGGAGCCAAAAAGATAGCTTCAATGGCTTTGGCCATATCAGGCTTATGCTGTTTGGTATCGCCTCTGATTTTTCTTCAGCCTTCTCCCGTTCTACTGATTATATTCCTTTTAATTTGGGGCTTAGCAGTGGTGGCAGATTCACCTTTGTTTTCTACTATGGTCGCACAAAATGCTCCGGCGGATTTTAAAGGAACGGCATTGACCATTGTGAACAGTTTGGGGTTTGCATTGACAATTTTCAGTATTCAGCTTTTGAATTATTTTAGGGCTTCTGTCGATGTCCATTATCTTTTTATTGTACTTGCTGTGGGCCCTGCTGTAGGTTTGTCTTTCTTGTGGAAAGGAAAGAGCTAATTCAATAAAGCAGTTTGGTCTGTCGAGCCTGAAAGCGGGGAATAATTAGGACGATTGCTGTCACAGCTCCAGCTTTGAGAAGTAATATTATTAAGCAGCAATAGCTTTTCACGGTATTAAAAATTAATTTGTGGCCGAGTTTGAATTAACCACCAAGAAAGCAGGAAATTGCCGGGATTCTTTGATACAAAAATTGAGTTTCTAAAGGGTGTAGGCCCACAAAAAGCAGCCTTAATTAATAAGGAGCTTGATATTTTTACTTTTGGGGAGCTCCTTCAGCACTATCCTTTCCGCTATGAGGATCGCACTAAATTCTATAAGATCAATCAGATCAACGGAAATCTTGAGCATGTACAAGTAATTGGTAAAATCCGAAGGGTTGAAACTGTGGGCATGGCCCGTAAAAAACGCTTGGTCGCTTATATAGAGGATGAAACAGGGGAGATGGAGCTGACTTGGTTTAAAGGCATCCAATGGGTGGCGAAAAAACTGCTTCCCGGTGCTACTTATATTTTCTTTGGTAAGCCGAACCAATATGGGAGAAAATTCAGCATTGCCCATCCAGAAATGGAGCCACTGACGGCGGCGCAAGAAGAAAAGAGTTTTTTTCAGCCTGTTTATCCTACTACAGAAAAACTAAGGGCCAGGTATCTAGATAGCAAGGGGATTTCAAGGATAATGGATGTCTTGGTCCAAAATGCCTATCCGCAGATACAGGAAACCCTGCCTCAAGAAGTGATGCTGCGGTTTAATCTCATGCCCAAAAAAGATGCGATCAAACAGATTCACTTTCCTGATGAGCCTGAACGCCTTAAAAGGGCCAGGTACCGGCTTAAGTTTGAAGAGTTTTTCTTTGTGCAATTGCGATTGCTTAAGTTAAAATTGACCAGGACCGAAAAGTTCCAAGGACAGGTATTGGGGAAAACTGATTTGGTAGGCCAGTTTTATACGGATCATTTGCCCTTTGAGCTGACCAACGCGCAAAAGCGTGTGATCAAAGAATCTTTTGCAGATATGCGTTCCGGGAAGCAAATGAATAGATTGATTCAAGGAGATGTGGGAAGTGGGAAGACCATGGTGGCTTTTATTTGTGCCTTGATTGCCATCAGTTCTGGCACGCAAACCTGTTTGATGGCTCCGACGGAAATTTTGGCTACCCAACATTTTGAAGGATTGAGGGAGTATGCCGAAATGATGGGTTTACGAATTGATCTGTTGACTGGCTCCACGAAGAAATCTGCAAGGAAACGAATTCATGCAGACCTTTTAAATGGGCAATTGCACATTCTTATTGGTACTCATGCTTTGCTGGAGGATGTGGTTCAATTTCATAATCTAGGCCTGGCGATAGTGGATGAGCAGCATCGATTTGGTGTCGCCCAAAGGGCAAAACTTTGGGCCAAGAATAAGCATTTTTACCCTCATGTATTGGTGATGACTGCTACACCTATCCCACGGACCTTGGCGATGACCCTGTATGGTGATTTGGATATTTCAGTAATTGATGAGATGCCAGCAGGGAGAAAGCCTATACAGACCGTTCACCGCTTTGATAAAGATCGGTTGAAGGTTTTTGGTTTTATGAAAAAGGAGATAGAGCTGGGCAGGCAGATTTATGTGGTATATCCCCTGATTGATGAATCCGAAAAGTTGGATCTCAAAAGTCTGATGGACGGATACGAGAGTATTTGTCGTGCCTTTCCCCAATATCCAGTCAGTATAGTTCATGGAAATATGAAGGCCGCAGATAAGGAATTCGAGATGCAGCGTTTTGTGAAGGGGGAAACCAAAATCATGGTGGCCACTACTGTTATCGAAGTGGGAGTGAATGTTCCGAACGCCTCTGTGATGGTCATAGAAAATGCAGAAAGGTTTGGGCTTTCACAGTTGCACCAGTTAAGGGGGCGAGTGGGGAGAGGGGCCGAGCAGTCTTATTGCGTTTTGATGAGTAAGTATGAGCTTTCCAAAGATAGTCGAGTGAGGCTGGATACCATGGTGAGAACTAATAATGGATTTGAAATTGCTGATGTTGACCTCAAATTGCGAGGCCCGGGTGATTTGATGGGTACCCAACAAAGTGGTGTAGCTGATTTGCTAATAGCAGATTTGAGTAAAGATGCGCCTATTCTTACCATGGCCAGAGATGCTGCCCAGCAACTGATACAAGAGGATGCAGAATTAAAACTTCCTCAAAATGCCATGGTGTTAAGGCAAATAAAAAACCAAAAGAAGCATGCTGTCAATTGGAGCAGGATAAGTTAATTTTTCTTAAGCTCCAGATTTGATTTCATCAGATAAAAAATAAACCCCGGCAGGTCAAGTAATGCCGGGGTTTAAGTGCTTATTCAGAAATGGTACCAATTTCCGCGAAGGAAGCATCCTTTCCATCCAGGGTTTTGGTAGCTTTTAATTTGATAAATTTAGCAGGCACCGTACCAAAGCTTATTTTTTGCTCAATTGGGCTATTGGCGATATTGCCAAACTCTCCGGTACTTACCGTTTTCCAGCTCTTACCATCTGTACTTACCGCAAAATTATAATGCTGGATCACCCCTGACATATAGCGGTTTTGCATAGGCATATAGGTAAATCCTTTCAAATTCACCTCCGTTCCAAGATCGATTATAATTTCGTTGCTTTTGCTGACATAGTTCGAGTGGATGTTTTCGTCAATGGCTTGTTGTGCTTTTTCTCCTCCATTTACTACTTTCCAGCTAGTTTTGGCTAGGTCCAAATCTCTTCTGCTTACTTCACTTACTTTTCCGGTAGCTTTGTCCAAGGCAATGGCCTGAATGATTTGTGGCGTTTTGACATCAAATTCACCTTCATATTTGGTTGAATTTTGATCAGGTTGGCTTCCATCAGTGGTATAGTAGATGTCCACGCCTTCGTCAGGAACCTCTAAACTCACTTTTCCAGCGATGGTTCTTTTGATTTCAGGAGCTAATACTACCTTCGGTGCATTATAGACGGCCACTTTTGAGATCGTCGGACTTGCCTTGGCATCTTTGATGGTAAATCTAACCGCATTGGCAGTCACATCAGGGAATCTCAATATCCTTTTATAGCCAATAGTGGTTTCCGAAGCGATTTCTTCCCATCCATTTTCAGTTTGGGCTTCAACTGTAAAGGCTTTCACTCTTTGTCCTAGAGTAATATATTCTTGGGCCAAGAAACGGTTAAAAGTAATAGGTCCATCAAAATTGATGGTTAAAGAAGCTTCAATTACTCCATCATTAGTCGCCCAATAAGTTTCAGGGTTTTCATCTATTGCATTTTCCGCTTCATAACCATTTCCTCTGCTTTCGGAGGCCTCGATGCTGCCTGCATTAGCAGCTAGGTCTTTAGCAAAATCTTCTTTTATTTTATCGGCTAATTTCAATACTTGCTCGGCATCATTCTCATGGATCAGGCCTCTTTTATCTACAGGGAAATTCAATAAAAGTGAGCCATTACGGCCAATGCTTTCATAATATATATCCAAAAGTGTAGGAAGTGATTTTACCTTGTGGTCTTCATATTCATGGTAATACCAACCTGGTCGAATGGATACATCCACTTCTGCAGGCACCCAATGGGTACCATTTTCTTGTCCATCTGCATATTCGGTGTGATAATTAGGCATACCTCCATATATTTCATCACGCAATAAGTTGGACCAAGTCGTTTTATAGGCGTGGCCGCTTTCATTGCCTACCCAGCGGACGTCAGGACCTGCATCACTGAAAATTACAGCATTTGGTTGAAGTTCGCGGATGATCTTATAGGTGTTTTCCCAGTCATAGTAAGTCTTTTTATCTACTTTTCTTTCTTCATTGGCGCCGCCATAGTATCCGGTGCCTCCATTGGCACCATCAAACCATACTTCGAAAACATCACCATAATTGGTTAATAATTCTTTTAGCTGAGCTCTGAAGATTTCTATATATTCTGGAGTACCATAATGCTCGTTATTTCTGTCCCAAGGGGAAAGATATACGCCAAATTTCAATCCATACTCTTTACAAGCCTCAGAAAGCTCTTTAAGGACATCCCCTTTTCCATCTTTCCAAGAGGAGCTTTTTACAGAATGGTCAGTAGTTTCTGTTGGCCAGAGGCAAAATCCATCATGGTGCTTCGCTGTAATGATGATACCTTTCATGCCTGCTTCTTTGGCTACTTTGGCCCATTGTCGGCAATCCAATTCAGTGGGGTTAAATGTATCAGGGGATTCACCGCCCATTCCCCATTCTATATTGGTAAAGGTGTTCATATTAAAGTGAACAAAGGCGTAATATTCCATGTCCTGCCAAGCTAATTGTCGCTCAGAAGGTGTGGGTGCTACAGGTGCAGGTGGCGATACTGGTTCAGTTTGACAGGCCACCATAATAAGTAATAATAGAAATGCTAAATTTTTTATCATTGATAAGGAGGGTTATAACGAGGCCTCAATATAATTAATCGTGTCTTAATTTTATAAATTTTAACTTTTTATACTTCATCTCCCATAAAAAGTGTCAAAATTGTATTAGCATTGGCAAGGTATTTTTAAGTTTATGTAAATTGAATCGGTTTATTTTGTAGGTGAAAAGGCCTAAAAATTGTAAGATTAATTCTATTTTTTTGCAAGCATATTTTAAGTGCTATGGAACATAAAGGTCTTTCAATTTTTCTTTTGCAAAGGATATTAATCCTTATTTTTGGCAAATGAATTTAAAGTTTACCATTCTATTAGCCATTTTTATTGGCCTTCTGCCCAATTTGATTTTGGGACAAACAGTTTTGACCATTTTGGATGCAGAGACCCAAGAGCCGATTCCAGCTGTTTTGGTTAAGATCAATTCTCAGAATAAAGAAATTTCTGATGAGCAAGGCCGAGTTATATTGGATAACCAAAAGGTAGAAGATGTTTCCTTTTCACATATTTCATATGCTGGCTTATGGGTTAAAATCCAGCCCAATGAGAACCGCACCATATTTTTGGAGCGTAAGACCAATAGCCTGTCTGAAGTAGTTGTTTCTACTTTTGGGTCATCAAGATCCCTTATGGAACAGGATGCTGCTGTGAGTCATATCGGGGAGGAGGAGTTTTATCGCTTCAATGAGACTTCTTTGGTATCAGCCTTTAATACCAAGTCGGGAATTCGATTGGAGGAGCGGGCGCCAGGAAGCTATAGGGTTTCCATTAGGGGCAGCTCATTAAGAGCTCCTTTTGGAGTAAGGAATGTAAAAGTGTATTGGAATGGTATTCCTTTTACTTCTCCTGATGGTACTACCGCCCTGAATTTATTGGATTTGAATAATGTAAAGAAGGCTGATATCATTAAAGGTCCAGCAGGAAGCATCTACGGAGCAGGAAATGGCGGGGTGATCAGTTTTACTTCCAAGCCTATCGATGAAAATGCTGTGCAAGTTAACCTTGGTCTGGGTGAATATGGTTTGGTAAAATACAGTGTGGGCGTACAGCAAACAATGGAAAAGTCCAATGTACATGCTAATTATGTCCAACAAAAATCAAATGGATACAGGGACCATAGTGCCTTGGATAGAAAGGTCCTTCAGATGGGAGCTAATTTTTTTCCATCCGATAAGCAAACTGTTTCTACGGAGTTATTGTATTCAGATCTTAAGTATCAGATTCCCGGAGGCTTAAATGCCGATCAAGTGGCCGAAAACCCACAACAGGCCAGGCCTGGTTCTGCCGCCCAAAACGCCTCTATTTCCCAAAAGACCTTGTATGGGACTTTTGTCCATGATTATGATTTTAATGATCAATGGAATAATCATACTTCCTTTTATGTTCAAACAACAGATTTTGAAAATCCTTTCAATCTGGATTATAAAAGAGAAACGCAGTATGGTTATGGAGGAAGGACCAAATTTAGCTTGGATGACCAATGGGCTGGTTTTCCAGTGAAAGTTATTGTTGGTGGAGAGTATCAATTTTCCAATACCAGTGCACAAAACTTTGGGAATCGAGGAGGACAAGCAGATACTATTCGGTTTAGTGACGATTTGATCACGACACAAGCGTTTTTATTTCAGCAGTTGGAAGTAAAGTGGACAGAAGCTATCCGAATGACCCTGGGGTTAAGCGAGAATTTCTCCAAGTTTGATATCAATAGGACCATTGATGCATCTGCTGGAGAGCCCTATGCGGTGGAGAGGACATTTGATCCTGTATGGGTGCCTAGGTTAGCTCTTTCAGGTAAATTAAATGATCATTCCTCCATCTTTGGAAGTATAAGTTCAGGCTTTTCACCACCAACGATTGATGAGGTGAGGACCAATGAAGGTACCATCAATCTAGATTTGGAGGCTGAAAGGGGAGTGAACTATGAAATAGGCTATAGAGCCAGTTATTGGGAGGATAGGTTCAATGTTGATATAAGTACATTTTATTTCAAGTTAGACGAAACCATTACCACCTATACCAATGAACAAGGAGTGGTGCTTTTCCAAAATGCAGGGGCAACGAACCAAAAGGGATTAGAGGCCCAATTGGACTATGCCCTGTATAGAAATGGTTTGTCTTGGCTTCAGGAAATAGCTTTGGTACATGCTTACTCTTTTTATCACTTTAGGTTTAAAGATTATGTGGATGATGGTGAGGTCTATTCTGGAAATAAACTAACAGGAGTGGCCCCAAATAATTTGGCTAATCAAATTAACCTAAAAACTAGGGCTGGGCTATATCTTAATATTACCCATCAGTTTGTAGATGAAATTCCGCTGAATGATGTCAATACTGTTTTCCAGGACAGCTATAATTTATTGAGCGCCCGGATGGGGTGGAGGAAAAGCTTGGGCAGTCAATATGATTTGGAGCTCTATTTTGGTGCCGAAAATATACTGGATGAGCAATACAGCTTGGGAAATGATCTTAATGCCTTTGGGGGACGCTACTATCAGCCGGCTGCCCCATTGAATTTTTATGGTGGAGTTAAGTTTAAAGTGAGGTATTAAAGTAAATTATGTGTGTCCGCAATGTTGTGGGTAACCGAACTTTGTGAGGAACTTATTGTTTTCTGTTCTTTTCCATCGATGAAAAGAACCAAAAATCTAGGCCGAGGAACCTTCTTCAAATTGAGCTAATTTCGTTTCCGAATGTAATACGTTTGACTCAATTTGATTTTGTGCCATTTGCCGTAGGCTAAAAATGAGCGGATCTCGCTCGTCCACTTCGCGAGCTAACTCATTTTTTAAACGCCCCCATCAACTGTCCCAAAAACGAATGCTCCTAAGGCCGAATGATTAATTTGCGTACAAATATTTCGTTTCTATTGGGGTACTGAAAAAATTTAGAATAGTCATAAAATAAGATACTTTAGATAAATAAAATAGGATAAGATCAAGCTCGTATGAACCTGATCTTTGGGTAATACTTGGTGTCCTTTTGATCGTGGATTCTAAAGGTATTGATGATGATAAAAGTGGCATTGGTGATATACATCAGGATCCAGATTACCATATTTCCATGGTAGCCTAAACCGAAATAACTCATATTTGTAGTTCCGGGACTAGTAGCGATCTGAAAAATAATTGATATTGACCATATTATTATGGGAATAAATATATAGGGTGTTAGCAATAGCAGTAATACCCAGGTGATTTGAAAGTTGATCAATTTTCTGGATACCTCGTTGATATTTTTTACCTCGTCTTTCTTAAGTACCCAAAGAATAGCAGGGACTAAAATTCCCAGTAGGGGGAATAAAATAAAAGAAAGGGCAGAAAGGCTTAGCTTTTTAAGGTAAGCGATGTCCTTTGAATGATCGGTGTCCAATAGTACTTGGGGATCTACTTTTAGTGCTTCGGCAAGTTTGGTACAGGTAGCCCCGCTGGGTTTGGAATCTCCATTTTCTATTCGTTGAATGGTTCTTAAACTCAGCCCTGCTTCATCAGCTAAAAATTCTTGAGATATTCCTTTGGAGGTTCTTAGTGCTCTTAGTTTTTGTGCTATTGTTTCTTTTGTCATGATTTTATGATTTGTATATCTCAAAACTACTCATGCTAGGGCCGTAATGATAGTGTCGTAGTTGCGTCTATTTTATGACAATTTTGCGGCATTTTGGACATGGCGCAGGTTTTGGATAAAAAATGAAGATCAATATGATTATCATTTGATGATACTACAAATTTTCTGAACTTATTTAATGATTTTTTAATTGTTAGGTTTCAATTGAAAAGAGGAAGCTATAGCTATCTTGTCATGGGCATTATTACCTTTGCATAAAAGTTTAGCTCAAGTAATTATTTAAATAGAAAGATTATTTAGAATGGAAAAACCCGTTTTTAATATTGAGGAAGTAAACAAGATTATCAGAAACCGTCGCTCAATGTTTGTGGCACAGTTTAAGGAAAATGACCCTGTGGAAGACAGCATTATCGAGGAAATGCTGGAAAATGCCAACTGGGCGCCTACGCATAAATTAACCGAGCCTTGGGAATTTACAGTTTTCTCAGGAGAAGGGCTTAAAGAATTGGCAGATTTCCAATCTGAATGTTATAAGGAAAGAGCAGAAAGGAATGGGAATTTTAAAGAGGCAGTTTATCAAAAGCTTCAAGAAAACCCGCTGAAATGTTCCCATGTAATCGCAATAGCCATGAAGCGTGATTTGAAGGCCAATCTTCCAGAGATGGAGGAAGTAGCTTCAGTTTCTATGGCAGTGCAAAATATGTACTTGACAGCCAGTGCCCATGGATTGGCGGCCTATTGGGGAACAGGCGGGGTGACTTTTTATCCCGAAGCCAAAGCGTATTTTGGTTTGGGAGAAGAAGACAAGTTGATGGGGTTTTTCTATGTGGCCAAGCCAAAGTTGGATATTTGGCCAGAAGGAAAAAGAAAACCAATTGCTGAAAAAGTAAAATGGGTGAAATAAAAAAATCCCCGGTATCATTACCGGGGATTTTTTTTATTTGTCTATGGAACCCATTACGCGCTTCATAAAAGCATTCATGGCTTCTTTTTTATCCATACCGTCTTTGATCATGGTATTTACTTCTAATGTACCGTAAAGATTGGAGAGTAATTCTCCCATGACTTCCAATTCCTCATCCTTCAGTGAAGGGATTTCGGTCATGGATTCAAGTAGTTCTATGGTTTCATTCACCCAATCCTCATCGTTTTCCTCGATAAAACCGAGCACATGCTTAATTATTGGCAATCTCATCTATCAAAGCTTTAAGGTTGTCTTCTTTATTTGTTTGCGTTTGGTTAACCAATTTTCCGTCTTTGAAAGTGGCAAAGGTTGGCAGGTTGGTTACCTCGGCCAATTTTCTTGATTCAGGAAGTTTTTCAGCATCTACATACAAAAAGGTGATTCCTTCATAGCTGCCAGAAAGTCTTTTCATTTTTGGCTTCATGATACGGCAGTTACCACACCATGTTGCACCATACTGTACAATCACTTTTTCATTTTGTGAAACTACTTCCTGAAGGTTGTCTTGTTCTAATTCCTGTAACATATTCTTGTTCGTTTATGTGTTGCTTATTGATGAAACAAAAGTAATATCAATTAAATTGCTAAACCAATTGAAAAAATCTATAGCCCATAGAGTTTCTTAATACAGTTCCTCTTTTATAAATGGTATCAATGCTAAAACGACTGCTTGGTAATAATATTCTTTTCTATTGATGGTTCCATTGGTTAATATTCCAACAGCGCCATTCCCTTGTTTGGAGTTTTCTCTTTGAAAGACCTGGTCATCAGCTTTTCCAAGTTCCATTCCCTCATTAACCAGCTTACTGATCGCTTCAGGCAAGATAAATGTAGCCGTCCTGGATTTTCCTTCTTTTCCATTTTTGTCTAAAATAACTATCCAGGCAAATGCTTCCAGTTCATTTTCCATCTTGGCTACTCCACCTTCAATGCCCACCCAATAATCTGCTTCAGGAAATGCACTTTTGGCATTTTTAGCTCTATTATGAGCTCCTCTATAGGTTTCCTCATCACCAAAGGGCTGATCGCTGACTTCTGAATCAACATTGAGGCCTTGAACCACAAAATAGGATTGTTCAAAAGCTTGGGCAAAGCCACTTTCTGTACAATTGATCTTTACGGGATTATTGCTGCCCACAACGACCAATTGCTGTCGGTCTCGTTTTTGAATATTTTTTCTTTTTGGAAATGCCATTAAATAGCCTTGGTTAAAAATAAAAAAGCCTTTGGCTCAGGGCCAAAGGCAAATGAAATCATACTTTTAATTATGAAATATTATGGTAGACATTATTAACATCGTCGTCCTCTTCCATTCTTTCTATCATCTTATTGACTTCTTCTTCCTGCTCTTCTGTTAGGTCAACCGTTGTGGTAGGAAAGCGCTGGAAATCCGCACTGGTGACTTCAATATTTCGGTCTTCCAAGGCTTTTTGCATATTGCCGAATTCTTCGAATGGGGTATAGATAAAGATTTCACCTTCGTTTTCATCAATATCATCCAGTCCAAAATCGATCAGGTCTAGCTCAAGTTCTTCCAGGTCATGATCATCTTTAGGGAATCTAAAGACAGCCTTATGGTCAAACATAAAACTAACCGAACCTGAAGTACCCAAAGAGCCGCCCCCTTTGGTAAAATAATGCCTTACATTGGCAACAGTACGGTTGATATTGTCGGTGGAAGTTTCCAGTAAAATAGCCACACCATGCGGTGCAAAGCCTTCATATACTACTTCTTCGTAATTGCTTTGGTCTTTATTGCTAGCCCTTTTTATGGCCGCTTCGATACGGTCTTTGGGCATGGCTGCGCCCTTGGCATTTTGCATGACCGTTCTAAGCTTAGGGTTGTTGTCTGGATCTGGTCCCCCGGCTTTTACGGCTATAACTATTTCCTTGCCCAAGCGGGTAAATACCTTGGACATTTTGCTCCAACGCTTGAACTTTCTTTCTTTTCTAAATTCGAATGCTCTTCCCATATGATTTTAATTTCAGGATTGTAAAAATAATAAATCTTTTGAATTGGCTCATCATAACTGCCTAAACAAGTACTTTTCAAGTCAAGGCTTTTTATATTTGTTGTGGCAATGATAACGGACTTGCTTCAACAAATTATAGACTTAACCCTAGTAGCTATGCCAGATACTGTAAAATATCCCATTCCAAATCTCCCTGTGTCCAATCGACCTAAACTGGTGATTCTTGGCGGTGGTTTTGCCGGGCTTAAATTGGCCAGAAAGATGGTCAATTCTGAATATCAGGTGATCCTTCTGGACAAGAATAATTATCATCAGTTTCAGCCTTTATTTTACCAAGTTGCTACAGCAGCATTAGAGCCCAGTGCTATTTCATTTCCCTTGCGAAAGATATTCCACCATACGCCAAATGTAACCTTCAGGATGGCCGAGGCCCTGGAGTTGGACCAAGATAACAAAAGATTGTATACCAATGTAGGGTATATCGATTTTGATTATTTGGTCATGGCGATGGGGGCTGATACCAATTATTTTGGGATGAAGAATATCATGGAGCACAGTACGCCCATGAAAACTGTTTCTGAAGCTCTATATATCAGGAACCGCATCATCTCCAATTATGAAAAGGCCATCAATATCGCTGATGTGGAGAAGCGGAAATCCATGATGAATGTAGTCATTGTAGGCGGTGGACCAACAGGGGTGGAGCTGGCAGGAGCTATTGCAGAGCTGAGAAACAATGTTTTTCCCAAAGATTATCCTGAATTGAATTTTCAGAATATGAGAGTTGTACTAGCCGAAGCAGGACCGAAGCTGTTGGCAGGAATGTCCACTGAAGCCAGTGACAAGGCAGTGGTATATCTGGATAAGTTGGGGGTGGAAATCATGGTCAATGCTGCGGTAGAAGATTATGACGGTTTGACCATTAAAATCAAAGATCATGAAGGTTTGCAAACGCAGACCTTACTTTGGGCAGCAGGGGTGAAACCTAATCATATTAAAGGCCTGCGTGAAGATCAAATGATCCCCAATGGGCGTTTAAAAGTGGATGAGTATAATGCATTGATCGACAGTCAAGGAATATATGTGGTTGGGGATCTTTGTATTCAGACTGATGAAGATTATCCCCGAGGACATCCGCAAGTAGCGCAGGTGGCCATACAGCAGGCGGATAATCTATCCAAAAATTTGAAAGCCATAGCTGATAACCGTCCGCAAATTAGGTTTAAATATAAGGATCTTGGTTCAATGGCCACGGTGGGGAGAAGCCTGGCTGTAGTGGATTTACCATTTGTGAAATTTCAGGGATTCGCTGCTTGGATCACTTGGCTTTTTGTCCATCTTATGGCCATTGTTGGAGTAAAAAACAGAATATTTATATTCTTAGACTGGGCTTGGAATTACTTGTCTTTTGATCCTTCTTTGAGACTTTTGATCAGGCCCAGATATGTGAAGCCCAAGGAGAAAGAGGAGTTGGTTGAAGACAAATGATAAGGTAATTTGGGTGAAATATAGTATGTCTCATTGATGTTTTTAAACATTTGATTTACGATTTAATACAGTTTATGTGTGTTTCTGATTGAAATAAAGTTTGTATAGGTGTTGGGGAGCTTTATACTTTTTGCACCTTTTAGAATAGTTTCGAGGTATTCCTTTTTAGGAAAAATTCCGGATATATTTTGTGGGGAAATGAATGTGAAAGCATTTGCTTCCCCGCTTTTTGTATGTACTATCCAATATATTGCAAATTGAGAAACCGCCCTATGTATTTTGGTGATGGGACCTGTCGAATTGTGGATCTTTAATCAGTAGATTAATAATGGCTTATTGTCAAGGTGTTCTATCTGGTTAAGTACCGACTTGTTGCAGACAGTTACTTTACGTTTTTCTTTCTGGAATAAACCTTCTAACTTTGCCCTTGCAAATAGATCTAATAAGGGGTGCCCTAAATTAACGGGCTGAGATCATACCCATAATACCTGATTCGGGTAATGCCGACGAAGGGAAATGAGAATTCCACCGAGAGTGGATATTATGGTGAACATATAAAGTAGCAGTCTCCCCTGGACTGCTTCGAAGTTTAACCAAATTAAAAATCTAAGATTATTATGAAACGCGTCTTTTTGACCACATTATGTTTGTTGGTCGGGCTTAGTGCTATGGCACAAAATCATGTTACCGGCCATATTGTGGATGTAGAAACCGGTGAGGAGCTCATAGGGGCCAATGTGATTTTGGAAGGGACAGGCAGGGGAAGCACCTCTGATTTGAAGGGGAATTTCTCTATTGAAAAGGTGCCCGCAGGAAAGTATCAACTCAGGGTCTCTTTTGTTGGTTATGAGACATTGGTAAGGGAAATTCAAGCACCAATAAGTGGTTTGGATATTCAGTTGGAAAGAAATTCTCTTCTTACTGAAGAATTTATTGTTTCTGCTACCCGTGCTTCAGCAACCACGCCCACTACCTTTCAGACGATTGACAAGGAAGAACTGGCCAAGAATAATTTGGGTCAGGATATTCCTATCATGTTGAACTATACACCATCGGTGGTTACCCATTCTGATGCCGGTGCGGGAATTGGATATACCGGATTGAGAATTCGTGGATCTGATCAAAGCCGGATCAATGTCACCGTAAATGGAATTCCTATGAATGATGCTGAATCCCATGGTGTTTTTTGGGTAAATATGCCGGATTTTGCCAGTTCGGTGGACAATATTCAGATTCAACGTGGTGTAGGAACTTCCACCAATGGAGCGGCGACCTTTGGTGCCAGCATGAATATTCAAACGGATACAAAAAAGGAAGAAGCCTATGCAGAAGTCGGTAATTCCTTCGGATCTTTTAATTCTTGGAAGCATACTGTCAAGGCGGGAACAGGATTATTGAACGACCGATGGGCAGTAGATGCCAGGCTTTCAAAAATCAACTCTGATGGATATGTGGACAGGGCTTTTTCAGACTTGAAATCATATTTTGTCTCTGGTGGATACTATGGCGATGACCATGTTTTTAAGGTGAATATATTCTCAGGAAAAGAGCAAACTTACCAGTCTTGGTATGGCCTGCCTGAATCCAAATTGGAGAATGACAGGACCTTTAATTATTATACTTATGATAATGAGACCGATAATTACCAGCAAGATCATTATCAATTTATCTATACCGGTAAGTTTGGCCAGAACTGGAAAGCCAATGGTGCCTTGCATTATACTTATGGCCGTGGCTATTATGAACAGTTTAGAGCGGAGGATGATTTTGCCAGCTATGGTTTGGAACCGATCATGATCGGTGGTGAGCTCATTGAAAGTACCGATATTATTAGAAGAAGATGGTTGGACAATGATTTCTATGGAGGGGTGTTCTCCTTAAATTATGTGTCTGACAATGGCCATTTGGACTTTTTGTTTGGTGGTGGAGCCAACCGTTATGATGGAGACCATTTTGGTGAAATCATCTGGGCAAGAATAGCAGGAAATACTGAAATTCGTGACCGCTACTATGATAATAATGCAGTAAAAGATGATAGAAATATTTATGCTAAAGCTACCTATGAAGTAGCTGATAGGCTGTATTTGTTCGGTGACTTGCAATTCAGACAAATAGATTATCAATTCCAAGGTGTCAATGATGATCAAAGGGTGGTAGATGGCAACCAGCATTATGATTTCTTTAACCCTAAAGTGGGCATTAGCTATGAAACAGGAAAAGGAGAAACTTGGTATGCTTCTTATGCGGTTGCCAATAGAGAGCCCGTAAGAAGTGATTTTATAGATAACCCCATCACTGAAATACCAAAACCGGAAAGACTGAATAATCTGGAGGTGGGTATCAGGGCGCAAAAGGGAAACTTCAGCTATAATGCCAACTTCTATTATATGGGCTATAAGGACCAGTTGATATTAACTGGGCAAATCAACGATGTAGGAGCTTATATCCGTGAGAATGTGGATAAGTCCTATAGAGCAGGGATTGAACTAGACGGAGCGGTTAGGCTTTCTCCAATGTGGACCTTGGGAGGAAATATCGCCTTCAGCAGAAACAAGATAGAAACATTCACTGAGTATATAGATGATTATGCTTCCGAGCAGTTTCAGCAGATAGACTTTACCTATACGGATACTGATATTGCTTTTTCTCCAAATATTGTAGGTTCCGCCATTATCGATTTCAGACCTGTGAAAAACATGGAGATCAGCTGGATGGCCAAATATGTGGATGACCAGTATTTGGACAATACCCAAAATGAAGGTCGCAAGCTGGATGCTTACTTAACCAATGATATCCAATTGATCTATTCAGTCCGTCCTAGATTTGTAAAGGCTTTGGAGTTTAATATGAAAGTGAATAATGTTTTCAACGAAATGTATGAGCCAAATGGATATACCTTCAGCTATTTCGTTCCAGGGGAAACTGACCCTGAACTGGTGACAGAAAACTATTACTACCCAATGGCAGGAACCAATTTCATGCTTGGTGTCAATGTGAAGTTTTAGTTTGGTTAGTCATGAATAACGAAAAGGCCTTGGAAACATATTTCCAAGGCCTTTTTTATTTAATGCTGAAATTAGAAATTTAATCTTAAGCCTTTAAAAATTCCTTGACCATTCCTAGGCTTTCCTTTTCTGCTTCAAACATGCCCATATGGCCAGCATCTGAAAGTTCATGATAATAATCAACATATTCTTGATGTTTTCGGCTTGCATCGATTTTTACTGCACCATCCAACACCCCAGCTATCATTAATTTTTTGCCTTTGAAATCCCTGAGGATATCCATTCGGTCTTTGCGGTCCCGCATGGCTTTGGTAAAGGAAACCAGCCCTTCAAAGCTAGTTGTTCGGGCAATTTCGACCACTTCTTCTATGCTGCTTTTCATGTTTTCCCTATGTTCTTCGGTAAACAAAGGTGGGACAAAGGAGTCTACAAATTTCCTGACCCCATGTTTTTTTACAAAAGTGATGGTGCGGTTTCTGACACCAATTTTCTCTTCATCATCAGCAAATGCTGTGGAATGAAAAAGCCCAATTCCTCCAAGCTCTTCTCCCATCATTTCTGCCAAAGCTAAGGTGACATACCCACCCAATGAATGGCCAATCACAGTGGGTTTTTCCAAATTTAGGCCTTTGATCCATGCTTGAAGCATTTCAGCAGCTTTTTCCAAGCTGATATTTTCCTCATACCAGCGAGTTTCACCGAAACCAGGTAAATCAGGGCAAAGGACCCTATAATGAGAGGACAATTCCGCTTCAAACCTTTTCCACATTTCCTTGGCCTCACAAAATCCGTGAATAAATATTACTGGACTACCATGCCCTTGATCGGTATATTCTATTTGACTGGTCATTGGAGAAAATTAATCAATGAATAGGATAAAAAAAAGAGCCCTGATGAGTGCTCTAGAATTTTTATTTTTCTACTGATATGGGATCAGCTAACTTTTTTACAGCTTGGGCGATTCCATCCGGATCGAAACCGCATTCTCTATGGAGTTCTAGCTGTGTACCATGTTCAATCACCTCATCTGGAATTCCCAATCTTTTTACTTGGGCCTGATAGTTATGGTCCATCATCCATTCCAATACAGCACTGCCAAATCCTCCCATGAGACAGCCGTCTTCTACAGTAATTACCTTTTTGAACTTGCCAAAGACTTCATGAAGTAATGATTCATCCAATGGTTTCACAAAGCGCATATCATAGTGAGCAGGATTTAAGCCGTCCTTTTCCAGCTTTTCACAGGCCTCTATGGCATAATTTCCAATATGTCCTAAGGTCAAAATAGCAACGTCTTCTCCCTCTTTGATAATACGACCTTGCCCGGTAGGTATTTCCCTCATTGGTGTTCTCCAATCAGGCATCACCCCTTGTCCACGAGGATATCTAATGGAATAAGGTCCTTCATATTTGGAAGCTGAAAACATCATGTTTCTTAGTTCTTCCTCATTCATAGGGGCACTGATAACCAAATTAGGGATACAACGGAAATAAGCAATATCATAAGCACCATGATGGGTAGGGCCATCGGCACCTGCAAATCCCGCTCTGTCCAAGCAGAAAACTACTGGAAGATTCTGCAGGCAAACATCATGAACAACCTGATCATAGGCACGCTGCATGAAAGTACTGTAAATATTACAGAAAGGCTTTAGACCTTGGGTGGCCAAGCCTGCAGAGAAAGTTACTGCATGTTGCTCGGCAATACCTACATCAAAAGCCCTGTCAGGCATGGCCTTCATCATGATATTCATAGATGATCCTGAAGGCATGGCTGGGGTAATCCCCATGATTTTATCGTCCTCTTCAGCCAATTCCACTAAAGTGTGTCCAAAAACATCTTGGTATTTAGGTGGCTGGGGTGTATCGTATATCTTTTTGGAAATCTCACCGGTGATTTTGTCAAATTTACCGGGAGCATGCCATTTGGTTTGGTCTTTTTCTGCGAGGTCATAACCTTTTCCTTTTACCGTCAGGCAATGAAGGATTTTAGGCCCTGGGATTTTTTTGAGGTCATTCAATACTTCTACCAAGTGATTTACGTCATGTCCATCCACTGGACCGAAATAGCGAAGGTTTAATGATTCAAAAAGATTACTTTGCTTGAGCAGGGCCGATTTTACAGCTCCTTCTACCTTAGAGATAATTTCTTGGGCACTGGAACCAAATTTACTGAACTTGCCCAAGATCCTCCACAAATCATCCTTGAACCTATTATAAGTTTGAGAAGTAGTAATATCCGTTAGGTAATCCCGCAGTGCACCGACATTAGGGTCGATAGACATACAATTATCATTGAGGATAATGATCATATTGGTGTCAGAGATTCCCGCATGGTTCATGGCTTCAAAGGCCATTCCCCCTGTCATGGATCCATCACCTATTACAGCTACATGCTGTTTTAAATCATCTCCCTTGTATTTGGAGGCCATGGCCATACCTAGGGCGGCAGAGATAGAGGTGCTGGAATGTCCTACACCAAAACTGTCGTATTCGCTCTCTTTTCTTTTTGGAAACCCTGAGATTCCCTTATATAGCCTGTTGGTATGGAATTCCCCCCTTCTACCTGTGAGGATTTTGTGCCCATAAGCCTGATGGCCCACATCCCAAACCAGTTGGTCTGAAGGGGTGTTCAACACATAATGCAAGGCAACGGTCAATTCTACCACGCCCAAGCTCGCGCCAAAGTGGCCGCCATAGACTGAAACAGAGTCAATGATGTATTGGCGCAACTCCTCGCAAATTTGTACGAGTTGATCCCTGCTGAATTTTTTCAATTCATCCGGGGAGTTGATTTGAGCGAGAAGTTTCCCTGGTTCTATTAACATGGCAGTATGATACCGTTTGGCAATGATAACTGAGACTGAGGTTCAATTGTTTCAATATAGCTAAAATTTAGCCAATCTTTCCTCAAGAAATAAATCTTATGGATTTTGAACCGTCTCCTATAGATTTTTGTATTTATATAATATCTTTGATAATCAATTCGATCGCAAAATTAAGAGAAATTTAATACTATCCAGTGAGTTTCGAGATCAAATTACCGCTTTTTGAGGGACCCTTCGATTTATTGCTGTTCTTTATCGAGCGCGATGAGCTGGATATCTATGATATTCCTATCTCAAAAATCACCCATGATTTTCTGGATTACTTGAAACATTTGGAAAAAATGGAGATTGAAGTGGCCAGTGAATTTATCCTGGTAGCGGCTACTTTGATGAAGATCAAAAGTAAATTATTGATCCCCAGACCCGAATTGGATGAGAATGGGGAGGAGATCGATCCTCGAGAAGAATTGATACGGCACTTACTTGAATACAAAAAGTACAAGTCCGTGATCGGTGAGCTTTCGGATTTGGAAGCGGAAAGGATGAGCAAAGAGAAGAGGGGAAATATCGCTGCTGAGCTTAAAGAATTGAGTAAGGTAGATAATGTGGAGAGTGAAGTGCAGGATATTGATTTATATAAAATTCTGAGGGTTTTTCAGCGGGTGATGGCCAAGTACTCCGCTAGAACTGATGAAACAAAACACACTGTGGTCCAATATCCCTACACCATTGACCAACAAAAAAACTTTGTTTTGGACAAGATCAGCTTCAAGAAGCATGTGGCATTTTCTGAATTTATAGAATACAAGCCTGATAAGATATTCGTGATTTATACTTTTCTGGCGATACTTGAATTATTGCAGTTATCGCTCGTAACCATTAAGCTGGGAGAAGGATTTAATAATTTTTGGGTGGAGAAAACAGAAGGAGTTCAGGTTTAGTATTTATGAGGTTAGATAATAAAGAGATTTTCAAAACACTGAACCCCAATAAGGTCTGGATTCCTATTTTGATCGGGATTGGTATTGTTTTCCTCATGTTTTACATGGATCCATCGATCACGAAAGAGAATCTGAGCAGTGTTTTTGATGCTTCTTTATTTTCTTTGTTCATCGCTTTTTTGGTGATTTTTATGCGCGACGCAGGCTATGTCTTTCGTATCAGGGAAATCACCGACAAGAAACTCACCTGGCTGCGGGCCATCTATGTCATTATATTATGGGAATTTGCCTCTGCGGTCACCCCTTCGATCGTCGGAGGCACTGCGGTGGCCGTGTTTATTTTACATAAAGAGGGGATCAAGCTGGGAAAGGCCATTGCCTATGTAATGGTGACGGCCATTTTGGACAATCTCTTTTTTGTCATAGGCGCGCCAATTGTCCTTTATTTTGCCCAAGGCTATATTTTTCCTGATAGTAAGGTACTTGAACTCAGGCTGGACAATAGTCTGGGGTATATCTTTTGGGTGAGCTATTTTTTGTATGCTTTGTATTCCCTGGTGATGGCAGCAGCACTGTTTTATCGGCCAAGGGTCTTCAAATGGATCTTGTTGAAAATATTCAGTATCAGATGGATCAGGAAGTGGAAACATAATGCCAGCGAATATGGTGATCAGATTATTGAGTCCAGCAAGGAATTGCAGGGCAAAAAGGCCAATTATTGGATAACCATTTCCCTAGCTACTGTATTTATTTGGTGTTCTCGCTATTTGATGCTGAATGCTCTGATCACCGCTTATGTGGACATGAGCTTTAACGAGCATATCATTGTCTTTGCCAGGCAAATTATCATGTGGATAGTGATGATGGTGTCCCCTACACCTGGAAGTAGCGGGACTGCAGAGTTTTTCTTTGCACAGTTCTTTTATGAGTTCTTGTCCAATTACACCTTTGTTACCAGTATTCTCTGGAGAATGTTTTCTTACTACCCTTATCTGCTTTTGGGAGCAGTCTTTTTGCCCAGATGGATCAGGCAGGTGTTCTTTAAGAAGAAAGAGGAAGCGGCTGAGTAAAGTTAATTCAATGTTCTTTCAAGCATGCAGAGTGTTTATAGTGCAAGATTAAGGAGGTCTTTCGTCTTCTTCGAGAAACCTTTCTGTCCTTTGCGTGTGAATTATTTCTTCTTGAAACGATATTAATTGTCTTATCTCCTTTAATTGTTGGGAAATTTGATTCTCTCGATTAAGAATATGAGCTATGTATGCTGGGTTTCTCTTGTACCAAACAAAATAGTATGTATAGAAGATTAATTTCTATCTGTAGCGAAAGGGGTGTGATACCACGTAGTGATAAAAAAGAAAAAACAATGAAAACCCTTACCCTATTTGCTGTGTTTGCCTTTTTCCTGCTTGGCTTCCAATGCAATAATGATGAGAATCCCGCTGTATCCGATTGCATGGATCCAGATATGGTAGATCCAAGCACTGCGTGTATTGAGATATATCAACCTGTCTGTGGTTGCGACGGTAAAACTTATTCAAATGACTGTGTGGCGAAGTCCAATGGGGTAAAAAGCTGGACTGAAGGGGCTTGTGAATAAAAAAAACTCCCTAAGCGATTAGCCAGGGAGTTGTGTGTTTTGTCGAAAGATCATTAAAGTACTCTCTCGAATTGGCTAAAGTAGAAGTTGCCTTCGATTTCAGCATTTTCATCAGAGTCAGAACCATGCACCGCATTGGCTTCTATTGACTTGGCAAATAATTTTCTGATTGTACCTTCAGCAGCTTCTGCTGGGTTGGTAGCACCGATCAGTTTTCTAAAGTCTTCTACTGCATTGTCCTTTTCCAAGATGGCAGCAATAATAGGTCCTGAAGACATATAAGTACATAGATCACCATAAAAAGGTCTTTCTTTGTGGACTTCATAAAATTTTCCGGCCAATTCAGCGGTTAACTGGGTAGCTTTGATGGCTACAATTTTGAATCCAGCCTCCTCGATCATTTTAAGGATTGCGCCAGCATTTCCTGCGCCAAAGGCATCAGGCTTAATCATGGTGAATGTTCTATTATTTGCCATTTTTGATTAATTGATAGTATAAGGTTTATTTTCCGCTGCAAAAATAGTGTTTTTAACGGAAAGATAGAATATGTAGAGTTAAAATCGCGTTATATGGCTCTTTTTTAGGGTTTTGTGTAAATTGGGATTTTTAAAAAATTATAATGACCTTTGCATCTTGTGTAGTATTGAAAGTGCTACTAAAATAATGTAGATGCTAGAGTTAGAGTCATTTAAAAAACTACTGTCCTCGCCCAAGAAAATTGTCCTTACCACCCATCATAAACCTGATGCAGATGCATTAGGTTCATCTTTGGGAATGGGGAATTATCTCAAGAAAAAAAATCATGAGGTAACTGTGATTACTCCATCGGATTATCCGTCCTTTTTGTATTGGATGAAAGGTAATGATGAGGTATTGAATTTCGAGGACCAGGAACATCAGCAGGAGATAACGGAGAAAGTGGCCGCTGCAGATATGATCATTTGCCTGGACTTTTCATGTTTGAAAAGGATCCATGAACTGGGTGAATTGGTCAGGGCTTCCAAAGCTGTCAAAGTCAATATTGATCACCATTTGGATCCGGAGGATTTTGCGGACTTTAGGTACTGGAGTACCGAAGCTGCAGCCACCTGTGAGCTGGTATATGATCTTATCGTTAAATTGGGAGAAAAAGACCTGATCGACAGTGATATTGCAGATTGTCTTTATTCGGGCATAATGACCGATACCGGCGGTTTTCGCCATCCCAATACCACCAAGCATGTACACTGTGTGACTGCTGAGCTGATAGGCCTAGGTGCAGATAATGCAAAAATTTCCCGCCTGATTTATGATACAAATTCCGTAAACCGTCTTAAATTTATAGGTTTTGCTTTAAGTAGGAGATTGGTGATTCATACGGGATTGAATACTGCGTATTTTTGGATCAGTAAAAGGGATTTGAAAAAATACGATTCTCGTACCGGAGATACGGAAGGATTGGTTAATTATGCACTTTCCTTGGATGGTGTCAAAATAGCGGCCATGTTTACCGAGAGGAAAGATGGGGTGAAGATTTCTTTCAGGTCCACAGAGGATGTCGCGGTCAACCAGTTTGCCGCGAAATACTTTGATGGAGGTGGACATAAAAATGCTGCGGGAGGAAAATCCGATTTATCCTTGAAGGAGACCATAGAAAAGTTTGAAAAATTAATAAAAGATAATCAACAAAGATTGTTAAATCAACTAGAATTAGTCAATGAAAAACATTAAAAGCATGATGTTGTCAGCCAGTGTGTTGGCATTGTCCTTAGGGATTGTTTCTTGTAATAAGACAAAAACAACAGAAGATGGTACCGAGTATACCTATCTTGAAGAAGGTTCCGAAAAGCCTGAAAATGGTCAGTTTGTGATCTATGAATTCACGGCAAGAAATGCCAAGGACTCTGTATTTCTTTCTAGCATAGAAAATGGTGCACCGGCATATATGATGCACAATGATTCCATCAAAAGGTACGATACTACCAAAGTAAGACCTGCTATTGACGAGATTTTTTCAAACCTTAAAAAAGGCGATAGCATCCAGTTCACTGCTGCTGCGTCTAAAATTTTTGGTGAAATGAACACCCCTCCTTTCTTGACGCCTGAAGAGAATATTACCTTGAATATCGGTGTTACGGATATTTTGGATGAATCCGAAATGGAAGGTTTTATGGCCAAGGTACAAGAGAAGCAACGCGCCAAGCAAGAAGAGGCAGCAGAAGCTCAATTGGCCACTGATATCAAAATGATCCAAGACTATATGGCCGAGAATGATCTGAATGCCACTAAAACGGAATCTGGCCTTTTCTATATAATCGAGGAAGAGGGTGATGGTGAAGCTGTGGAAGAAGGAAATACGGTTTCTGTGAACTATACAGGTTATGTCTTGGATGGTACCATCTTCGATACCAGTGTGGAGGAAGTAGCTAAGGAAAATGAAATCTTTAACGAAAATCGTCCCTACGAACCATTTAATGTGATGGTGGGCCAAGGTCGTGTGATTCCTGGTTGGGATGAAGGCTTGCAGTTGCTTAAAGGTGGTAGCAAGGCCAAGTTGTTGATCCCTTCTACTTTGGCCTATGGCCCAAGACAAGCTGGTGAGGTGATTAAGCCAAACTCTATCTTGGTTTTTGACGTAGAAGTACTTGATGTTCAGAAATAAACCAATGAATAGTATCAAAGTGATTTTGTCAGCACTCCTGATTTCAGGGGTGCTGACTTCTTGTTTGGAGGAACAGGAAACGCCGCAAGAAATTTACCAGCGTGATCTGGAAAGGATCGATGAGTATATTGCTACCACGGACTATCCATATTTAGAGATGGATCAGGATGCAAATTCAGGTATAGTGATTTTGTGGGAGTATAAGTCTTATTCAGGTGTCAAGGCAGAGGAGGCTGATACCCTTCATGTAGACTACACTGGAATGCTGTTAGATGGAAGTGTTTTTGATACTTCCGATGAGGATATTGCCAGGGATAACCGGATTTATAATTCTGACAGAGAATATGCTCCCTTGGTAGTTAAGTACTTGTATACCTCACTGATTCAAGGCTTTTATTTTGGACTTTCGAAGATGGAAGAAGGTGATAAGGCAAGAATCATTATGCCGTCTATATTTGGCTATGGAAATAGTGAGCAAGCAGGTAGAATTCCGGCTAATTCTGTATTGGTATTTGACTTGGACCTGAAAGAAGTGGATAAGGATGATGAAGATGACAGTGAAACGACAGAATAATATGAAAAAGTATATTTTAGGATTTTTGGGTCTAGTATTGCTTGCAGGTATGATTTCTTGTGAGCCTAATAATCCCTATAATATTGGGCCTACTTATGATGCGGAGAAGTATTTAAAGATTGATAGTGTAAAGATAGCCGAATATTTAGAGGTTGCGGAAATAGACAGTCTTTATAGAATTCATGACCCAAGTGGGGTGGTAATTATTGTTCAAGAAGAAGGCGAAGGTTCTCGTCCTGAATATGGTAATCAGATATACACTGATTATGTGGGAATGCTTACTGACGACACTGTTTTTGACACCAATATACAGTCTGTTGCTGAAGACAATGGCCTACATGAAGAAGGAGATGTTTATAGACCGCTTAGCTTTGAATTAGGATCAGGAGTTGTACAAGGCTTTTCATTAGGTTTTAGAAGGCTGAGAAGTGGATCCAAGGCAGTGTTGGTGATTCCTTCTCCATATGGATACCAAAGTCAAGAAAGAGAAAGGATACCAGAAAATTCAGTATTGGTATTCGAAGTGGACTTTCTGGGAATGGATTAATCCAAAAGAAAGATATGATTTGAGCGTAATGAAAACCATTACGCTTTTTTTGTGCCTGTATATTTTTCTTTTACGAAGTTCGCTATTTGATTATTATCCACGGAATGTGCAACTGGAAACAAAGGAAGTATTTTATTGCTTTTGCTTTTTCAAATTATTATAGCTTAAAACCACTTGAACCCGTGCCTCATTTTTTCAGATTATCTGGGTACAGCCCTTTATACAATATATAAAAATGATACGCACAGATTTGTCTTGAACGGATATCCTTATCTGTGTTTATCTTTATCCATCTGTGGTCAAAAAATAAAGGATAATAAATAGCGCATATCTAACTAAAATATTCTGGTCTCCCGAATTTTCCACTTAGCCCGCTTTGATACGTCTTTTAGTCTCGCTTAGATGATGATCAAAAAAAATGTCATCCGCTGGTGGCAGATGACATTTTAAATATAAATATGTGTTGGATATTAACCTTTTGCGCTATAGTTAGGTGCTTCCCTGGTTACACTCACATCATGTGGGTGGGACTCATGAACACCAGCAGCAGTGATTTTTACAAATTTGCCATTTTTCTGTAAGTCCTCAACCGTCTGTGTGCCGCAATAGCCCATACCAGCCTGCAATCCACCTACCAATTGGTAAAGTACCTCTGCTACCAGGCCTTTGAAGGCTACCCTTCCTACGATGCCTTCAGGAACCAGCTTTTTGATATTGTCTTCTGCATCTTGGAAATAACGGTCTTTTGATCCTGATTCCATGGCTTCCAAAGAGCCCATTCCTCTATAGGTCTTGAATTTTCTTCCTTGATAGATGATCATTTCACCTGGAGCCTCTTCAGTTCCTGCCAATAGTGATCCGATCATGATAGAGCTGGCCCCAGCAGCTACTGCTTTGACCAAGTCACCAGAATAGCGGATACCACCATCTGCAATAACAGGTACTCCTGTTCCTTCAAGCGCCTTGGCACATTCGAATACGGCAGATAACTGGGGAACACCTACACCGGCAATAACCCTGGTAGTACAGATACTTCCTGGTCCTACACCTACTTTTACTGCATCAGCACCTGCATCGGCAAGGGCCTTGGCCGCTTCTGGTGTAGCAATATTTCCTACGATAACTTCCAGGTCAGGGAAGGTGTCTTTAATTTTTCTGCAAGTATCGATAACTCCTTTAGAGTGGCCATGAGCAGTGTCAATGGAAACCACGTCCACTCCAGCATCTTTAAGGGCCTGGACTCTTTCTACGATGTCTGCAGTCACCCCAACAGCAGCTCCCACTCTTAGACGGCCATATTCATCTTTACAAGCATTTGGCTTGTCTTTCCTTTTAAGGATATCCTTATAGGTGATCAAGCCTGTAAGTTTATTGTCCTCGTCGATGATGGGAAGTTTTTCGATTTTATATTCTTGAAGAATCTCTTCCGCTTGTTCCAGGGTGATGCCCGCTTTAGCAGTAATAAGATTTTCGGAGGTCATGATCTCCTTAACAGGCTTTTGTTGATCTTTGATGAATCGTAAGTCCCTGTTGGTGATAATTCCTTTTAGGTTTCTGTCCTTGTCCACTACTGGAATACCACCAATATGGTATTCTCTCATGATGTCTTCAGCATTTTTAACTATGGCATCCACCTGTAAGGTGATTGGATCTAGGATCATACCGCTTTGAGAACGTTTTACCCTTCTGACTTGGGCGGCTTGCTGCTCAATAGTCATGTTTTTGTGGATAAAACCAAGTCCTCCTTCCAAAGCAATGGCAATGGCCAGTTCGGCTTCGGTAACGGTATCCATGGCCGCTGAAACCAAAGGAATGTTTAACCTGATTTTTTTAGTAAGTTGAGTGGAGGTGTTGGTGTCGCGCGGTAATACTTCTGAGTATCCGGGAACCAAAAGCACGTCATCATAGGTGAGCGCTTCGTAGAGGAATTTATCGGTATTTAGATTCATGGCAAATTTGGTTAAGGAACCCTATTTGCCCGTCAAAGATACAAACAATTTTGAATGTGAATCAATGATAGCTAAAAAATAATTTAATATTTCGTGAATAAATTACGTCTTCAAGGAATAATCTTTGGAAACCAAAAAATAAGAGATAAAGGTTAATCGCAGGAAAATCACTCTCAAATAGTTTAATTCCCCTGCGATGCCAAATTTACTTTCGTTGTAGTTTGGCTATATAAAATCCATCGAATCCACTTTCGTGGGCAAGAACTTTTTGATCTTCAATGAGTTCGAATTTTTTTCCTTTTTCACTTTTTAGGAACCGATCGACTTGCATTTGGTTTTCAGAAGGGAAAATGCTGCAGGTAGCATAAACCATCATGCCGCCAGACTTGACCATATTGCAGTATCCTTGAAGTATTTCCTGTTGGATTTTGCGGACATTATTAATCGACTCCTTGGATATTTTCCATTTGGTGTCAGGGTTTCTTCTTAAAACTCCCATTCCAGAACATGGTACATCCAGTAATAGCCTATCGGCAGATTCACTCAGTCGCTTGATGGTCTTGCTGCCATCAATGGTTTTGGTTTCAATAATACTGATGCCGTTCCTTCTCGCCCTGAGCTTGGTATTTTTCAATTTCCAGTCTTCTACATCCATGGATAGTACGCGCCCTTTGTTTTCCATTAGGGTCGCCAGATGCAGGGATTTTCCGCCTGCTCCTGCGCAGGCATCTATTACCCTCATGCCGGGTTGTACATCCAGTGCAGCAGCAACGAGTTGAGAAGAAGCGTCTTGCACCTCGAAAAGGCCTTCCTTAAATGCGGGGTGTCGAAAGATGTTTTGCCTTTTGGCCAATACCAAAGCGTCTTTATAGCCTTTTGGAGCAAAGGTTTCAATGTCATCTTCCTTGAAGCGATTCATCAGGTCTTCCTTGCTGGTTTTAAGACTGTTTACCCGGATAACCACTTGGGCCTGTTCATTGAGAGCGTCTATCTCCTTGTCCCACTTTTCTCCTAATAGCTCTTCGCCCATTTCGTCCATCCAATCTGGGATAGATTGTAATATGGCCCGGCTGTCTATGCATTCGTAGCGCTCTTTGATGTTTTTGGCATCGATCCCTTCGAATTCTCTCCAAGGGGGTAATTCGTTGCCTTGCATCAGCCAGTAAGTGGCAAATAAATGAAAAAGATCATCAGATGGGCTCACTTCGTTGATCAAGCGCCACCAACGGACCATTTCATAGGCGGATTCAGCGATAAACCCTCGATCCCTTGAGCCCCATTTAGGGTTGGACTTCAAGGTTCTTTCGATGACCTTATCGGCATATTGTTGTTCGTTGAATATTTGGTCGATGGCATTGACTACCCCGTAAACGGTGTTGGAATGAAGCCTCATGTGATATTGGTTGATTTTGAGCTGCAAAGATACAGAAATAAGCGCAGGATAAAGGAGAATTGGACAATCTTATTGTTTCTTGTCCTTGGCATGATTCTGTCCTTATTTTTCCGTCCAACTCATTGGATAATTTTTGTCCACATACCTCAGGGCATCCTGGGTTAAATACAGAGGGCTGAAGGTGTCGAGCATCACTGCGGTTTCTTCTGTCTTGCTGGCTCCAATGCTTTTTTCTACCATTCCCGGATGGGGTCCATGGGGCAGGCCTCCCGTGTGAATGGTGAAAGAGCCACGGTCGATTCCCTTTCTACTCATAAAGTCTCCGTCTACATAATAGAGCACTTCATCGGAATCTATATTGGAGTGGTTGTAAGGGGCTGGGATAGATAAAGGATGGTAATCGAACAATCTGGGCACAAAGGAGCAAATCACAAAACCTGCTGCTTGAAAGGTTTGGTGTACAGGAGGTGGCTGATGAATTCTCCCAGTAATAGGTTCAAAGTTCTTTATGGAGAGGGCGTAAGGATACAAATAGCCGTCCCAGCCCACAATGTCAAAGGGGCTATGGTTATAGACATATTGATGTAATTGGTCGTGTTTCTTGATTTGTACCAAGTGCTCTCCTTTTTCCTTCTCCAAAATCAACTTGTCTGGGATTTTGATGTCTCTTTCGCAATATGGTGAGTGTTCGAGAAGTTGCCCAACCTCATTTCTGTAGCGCTTGACTGTTTCTATAGGGCTTGCAGATTCTATTATAAGTAGTTTGATTGGTCCTTTTTTCCATTTGAACCTGTATATGGTCGTTCTGGGGATGACAATATAATCGCCTGCTTCTATGTCCAATTTCCCAAATTGGGAAATTAATTGGCCGCTGCCTTCGTGAACAAAAATAGCTTCATCTCCATCGGCGTTTTTGAAATAATAATCCATGTTATGGTTTTCTGGCATGCAGATACCCATCATTACATCCTTGTTTTTCATGAGTATTCGTCGGGCATGCAAGTAATCCGTCCCGGTACTTTTTACCTCAGAGGTGTTCAGATGGGTTTGTCTTAGCCCGTAGTCTTTGGCGATTTCCCAGTGGTAGGGTTTGGGTCTTTGGATTTCCAGTACTTGGTTGGGGTTATAAATATGGTAAAGGATGGAATAGATACCTGAAAAACCTTTTGAGCTGACCAGTTCTTCTTTATAGAGGCTGCCATCTGGTTGCCTGAATTGTGTATGGCGTTTTGGAGGGATTTTTCCCAGTCGATGATAGAAGGCCATGTTATTTTGGGTTTATGTTTATTACAATTTAATAAAATAAATGACACTTATTGCAGATCAATTGCTGGATGGTTTTTCATTATGGCCTTTAGTGGTTTGTACAGGGGTTGTGGTCAAAGTACATCAGTATTAGGCGAAGATGTTAACGGCCTCTTTTTTGAAATAAGTGATGATCTTTTGGGGGCTTTCCGGGATCTGGGTTAAGTTCCTTTGGAATCTCAACAGGAGTCTTATGCTTTTTAATAAGGTACGTTCGGAATAATGGTAATTTTTTCCCTTGTCTTTTTGTGGTTTTCCTAAAATGGGAGAGAGGCTTTTTTCCTGAGCCTTGATAAAGTTGACGATGGCGATTCCCAACAAATGGGAAGTTTTGATGCCTATGCTAAGTTCATTATCGGTTGAGTTGAGCGGAGGGTAGACTTCAGCCAATATATTTCCGGTATCCACTCCCTGGTCTATGTGGTGGATGCATCCACCCAGGTTTTCATAGTCGTTATGAAACAGTGCCCAGAATAAGGAGTCATTTCCCCGGTATTTTGGTGCAATGCCGTAGTGGAGGTTAACGGTAGCTGTTTTGGCGATTTGGATGATTTCTGGAGATAATATAGGTGCCCTACAAGTAATCAGTATATCCGGTGCCAGTTCTTTAAAAAAATGTATTCCTTCAGCATCGTTTATCTTGACTGCGTCAATAGGAATATGGCTAATATGATGGGCTTCGGGGTTGTTTTCCAAAACCATCCTTTTCAGCATGCTGTATTGTCCCTTTTGAAAGAGTCTTTTGGGAAGTGATTTGATGTTTTTTTTGCCTTTGGGATAAATGGGTTTTACAATAATTGCGTTGGGAAAAAATTGTATGATTCTTTTTACTGCCACCATTTCTCTGGCCTTGCATTCACTGACGACTACAATTTTCATAAAGTAAAACTTGACATAGGTTACCTGTTCTGCTGTGGATCCAAATAGTAGGCTGTTATTGATGGATGAATTTACTGTTTGTACATATTAAAATGTAAAATAGAAACATTAAAATGTTTTTTAAATATAAATATAAACTGATTAAATACAAAAAGGTTTCCAGATTCTCTTGTGATTTATTGCAATGCAATAAGGCGGGAGATTGATGAATGCTGTCATTTTGGCGGTTAAATCCTTTTGGAACAGCACTTGTGATGAGGGAATTGAAATTTAGACGTAAAAATAAAAACCATATAAGTTATGCAGGAAAAAGGTACCATCTCGATCCATACCGAGAATATATTCCCCATCATTAAAAAGTTTCTTTATTCTGACAATGAAATTTTCTTAAGGGAATTGGTGTCCAATGCAGTGGATGCCACGCAGAAAATCAAAAGATTGGCCCAACTGGGGCAGTATCCCGGTGAACTGGGAGACATTACGGTAGAGGTAAGTTTTGACAAAGAGAAAAAGACGATTACCATTGCCGATAAAGGGCTTGGTATGACGGCTGAGGAGATCAAAAAGTACATTAACCAAATCGCTTTTTCTGGTGCTACAGAATTTGTGGAGAAATTTAAAGATGCCAAGGATGCCAATGAAATCATTGGAAAGTTTGGTCTAGGTTTTTATTCGGCATTTATGGTGGCCCACAGGGTGGACATCCATTCATTGTCTTATCAGGAAGGTGCTGAGCCTGCCAAATGGACATGTGATGGCAGTACATCCTTTGAGATTTCTGCTGGAGACAGAACAGAAAGAGGTACCGAAATCACCCTTCATATCAATGAAGAATCCGAAGAGTTTTTGGACAAATGGAAGCTTCAGGAGATTCTTGACAAATATTGTAAATTCTTACCAGTTCCGATCAAGTTTGAGACCAAGACAGAAAGTGTGGAAGACGGAACGGACGAAGAAGGCAAACCTAAATACAAATCTGTGGAGGTGGACAATATCATCAATACCACAGCGCCTATCTGGACCAAATCCCCTAGTGAGCTAAAAGATGAGGATTACTTGTCCTTCTATAAAGAGCTTTATCCGATGAGCGAAGATCCATTGTTCTGGATTCACCTGAATGTGGATTATCCGTTTAACCTTACCGGTGTATTGTATTTCCCTAAGGTGAAGAATGAATTTGAACTGCAGAAAAATAAGATCAAGCTATTCTCCCGTCAAGTGTTCATTACTGATGAGGTAAAGGATATTGTCCCTGAATTTTTGATGTTATTGCATGGAGTGATTGATTCTCCGGATATTCCATTGAACGTATCCAGAAGCTTCTTGCAAGCGGATGGCAATGTGAAAAAGATCAATAGCTATATTACCAAGAAAGTTGCTGACAAGCTGGCTGAGTTGTTCAAGAAAGATAGGGCCGCTTATGAGTCCAAGTGGGGTGATATTGGTTTGTTTGTGAAGTATGGAATGATCAGCGAAGACAAGTTCTATGATAAAGGAAAGGACTTTGCCCTTTTGAGCAATACCAAAGGGGAGCATTTTACCATTGAAGAATACAAAGAGAAGGTAAAGGAGAGCCAAACAGACAAAGACGGCCAAGCCATCTTCCTTTACAGCACAGATGCAGAAAAGCAGGATGCCTTTATTCAGTCAGCCAACAATAAGGGCTATGATGTATTGGTGATGGACACTCCTATTGACAGTCATTTCATCAACCAGCTTGAGCAAAAACTGGAAAAAACTTCCTTGAAGCGAGTAGATGCTGATGTGGTAGATAAGCTGATCAAGAAAGAAGAGGACACCACCCATGTCCTTACCGAAGAGCAAAGCAAGCAGGTGAAGGAGGTATTTGAAAAGGCGATAGGCAATAAGGCTTATAGCGTGGAAGTGGAAGGGTTGAGCCCTGAGGAGTTGCCGGTAACCATTACCATGGAGGAATTTATGCGCAGAATGAAAGATATGGCGCAAACAGGTGGTGGAATGGGTTTTTATGGAGCCATGCCGGATAACTACAAGGTAGCCATCAATGGCAACCACAAGATCATAGATAGGATCCTTAAGGCTGAAGGGGAGGAAGAGCAAGCCAAGTTGGCCAAACAGGCTTTTGATTTGGCGAAACTTTCCCAAGGTATGCTTTCCGGTAAGGATTTGACAGAATTTGTAAAAAGAAGTGTGGACATGATTTAATTCATGTTTTATATAAATAGGTTAAAAGCTCTCCAATGATTTTGGAGGGCTTTTGTTTTTATAGTTCACCGTCTTGTTGGGCAAGCTCCTTACTCCAATCTTGATGGCGTTATAGGAGGCTGCTAGGGCAGATTTATGAAAAAAATCCCACAAATGGGGTGGTTTAAGGAATTATTATATTTTTGTAAGATGTTATCCAAAAAAACCAAATATGCTTTTCATGCCCTGACTTATCTTGGAAAGCACAAAGATGAAGGCTCTGTATTGATCCAAGACATTGCTGCAGAGCATGGTATTTCTCATAAGTTTCTTGAGAATATCCTGTTGGAATTGAAAAAGGCAGGCTTTCTAGGAAGCAAGAAAGGCAAGGGGGGTGGTTACTATCTGATCAAGGAGCCCAAGGATATTCAGTTGTCCAGAATCATCAGGTTATTGGATGGGCCCATAGCTTTGTTACCCTGTGTCAGTTTGAACTATTATGAGGCTTGTGAGGAATGCAAGGACCAAGAAAAATGTGGTTTAAATCAAGTGATGATTCAAGTGCGTGATGAAACACTTAATATACTGGAAAACAAGACTTTATCTGACATCCTAGACAAGGAGTGAAAAAAAATGTCTACAAACCCTACTTTTTTTATAGGTTTTATATACTTTTGTGGTTCAACAAATTATGAAACCTATGATTTTTGATCAGCCTATCAAAAAATGGTTTGTGGATGAAAAGGGTAAAGACAGTAACATTAAAAGTGTACTGAAGTCTATTTCCTGGAGACTGGTAGGGACAATGGATACGATCGTTATTTCGTACCTGATTACGGGTCAAATTAAAACGGCATTATCTATTGGTTCTATTGAGGTCGTGAGCAAGATGGTATTGTATTATTTCCATGAAAGAGCTTGGGCCAGGATCACGGATAAATAATTTAAGAGAGTATCATGAAGAAGAACCTAATTAAAGACTTGTCTGCAAGAATAGGAAATGTTTCTATCGCTGATGCCATTGCACAGTTGTGTGAATTGTTTCCGGGAAAAGTGGTGTTTTCGACCTCACTGGGCCAAGAAGACCAGGTGATTACAGAGATCATTGCCAAAAATAATTTGCCCGTGCAGATCTTTACATTGGACACAGGGAGATTGTTTTATGAAACCTACGATTTGCTTTCAAGAACGGAGAGTAGGTATAAGGTGAAAATCAAACCTTATTATCCTAATACCAGCTCGGTAGAAAATTTAGTAGCTGATATTGGTATCAATGGTTTTTATGAATCTCCGGAAAACAGAAAAAGCTGCTGTTATGTTCGTAAGGTAGAGCCTTTGAAGAGGGCCTTGGCAGGTAATAGCATATGGATCACAGGACTGAGATCTGAGCAAAGTGCCAACAGAAGTTCCATGAGTAAATTGGAATGGGACGAAGGCAACCAAATAATGAAATTTAACCCATTGTTAGATTGGAGTATGGAAGAAATGCTTCAATATATCAACGAAAACAAAATCCCATATAACCCACTTCACGACAAGGGCTTTGTCAGCATAGGCTGTGCCCCTTGTACCCGGGCAATCGAGCCGGGAGAAGATCCACGCGCCGGTAGATGGTGGTGGGAAAGTTCAAAAAAAGAATGTGGTTTACATATAAAATAGATGTCTAGCATGAAAAATATATTTGTTCCTAATCCAAAAGAAGCCGAATCAATTCAAATTATCCGTGAAGTAGCTGCACAGTTTGAAAGACCTGTTTTGCTTTTTTCTGGCGGTAAAGATTCGATAACCTTAGTAAGATTAGCTCAAAAGGCTTTTTACCCAGCAAGGATTCCTTTTCCTTTGCTCCATGTGGATACTGGTCATAATTTTCCAGAAACCATTGAATTTAGAGATCAATTGGTAGAAGAGCTTGGCTTGGAACTGATCGTGGCTAAGGTGCAGGATTCCATAGATCAAGGAAAGGTTCAGGAAGAGAAAGGCCGTTACTCCAGTAGGAATTCATTACAGACTACCACTTTATTGGATGCAATTGAGACCCACAAGTTTGATGCATGTATAGGTGGTGCCAGAAGGGATGAAGAGAAAGCGCGCGCAAAAGAACGTGTATTTTCTGTTCGTGATGACTTCGGTCAGTGGGATGAGAAAAACCAACGTCCTGAGTTATTTGATATGCTTAATGGCAAGATTCATCAGGGGCAGAATGTGAGGGCTTTCCCTATTTCCAATTGGACAGAGCTTGATGTATGGGAATATATCAAGACTGAAAATATTGCTATCCCATCTATTTATTTTGCACACAAGCGCGAGATTTTTGAAAGAGACGGCATGATTTGGACCGCTTCAGAGCATGTTTACCGTGAGGAAAATGAAGAGGTGAAGGAAAAAATGGTAAGGTTCAGAACCGTTGGAGACATGACCTGTACCGCAGCGGTATTGTCAGAAGCAGAAACCCTTGAAGAAGTGGTGGAGGAAATCAGGGCAAGTACCATTTCCGAAAGAGGCGCGAGAATTGACGATAAGCGTTCTGAAGCCGCCATGGAAAACAGAAAGAAAGTAGGTTACTTCTAGGATCCTACCCCATCTTCAATTTTCTAAATAGGGTCCTAGTCATCCAAACTTGGACTTGTAAGCATCAAAAATCCCTTTAAAAAGAACACCATGAGTACTGAAAATAGAAAACTGATCAATATTGCAACGGCCGGAAGTGTAGATGATGGTAAAAGTACCCTAATCGGAAGGTTGTTGTACGATACCCGCTCCCTGACCACCGATAAGCTGGAGGCCATAGAGCGCAACAGCAAGCAAAAAGGATATGATTACCTTGATTTTTCTTTGGCAACAGATGGCTTGGTTGCGGAGAGAGAGCAGGGAATTACTATTGATGTAGCCCATATTTATTTCAATACCGATAAAACCAATTATATCATCGCGGATACTCCAGGTCACGTGGAATACACGCGAAATATGGTGACCGGTGCCTCGACTTCCCAAGTGGCCATCATTTTGATTGATGCTAGAAAGGGTGTGATCGAGCAGACGTACCGTCACTTTTTCATCAATAACCTGTTAAGGGTTGGTCATGTGATCGTAGCGATCAATAAAATGGACTTGGTGGAATTTGACCAACAAGTTTTTGAAGATATCAAAAAGGATTTTGAGGCCTTGATCGAGAAAAGTGATTATTCTAGCGACCAAGTTACCTTTATCCCTGTAAGTGCCCTACATGGTGATAATATTGCCAGTGGATCTGAGACAATGTCTTGGTACCAAGGCCCTTCCTTATTGGAATACTTGGAAGACCTTGAAATAGATGAACTGGATGATCATGGTACTGCCCGCTTTTCAGTACAATATGTGATAAGACCAAAGACTGATACCCACCATGATTTTAGAGGATTTGCAGGGAAATTGTACGGAGGAAGTCTTTCGGTAGGGGATGATGTCACGGTTCTACCTTCTTTTACCCAAAGTAAAATCAAAAGCATCGAATTCTTTGACCAGCAGTTTGATGAGGCTGTAGCAGGAAGTTCGGTGACCATTACCCTCGAAGATGAAGTGAATGTGAGCAGGGGTGATATGTTGGTGAAATCCAATGAATTGCCTAAGTCGGAAAAACAACTTAGCGCAACGATCTGTCAAGTAAACAGTAAACCATTGAGAGTGGGTGCAAAATATATTCTTCAACATGGTGTCAATCAGGTTTTGGCTAAGGTGGACAGTATAGACGGCCTGGTACATACTGATTTCACTGGAGAGGAAGCAGCAGATCAGTTGAAGCTAAATGATATTGGTAAAGTGAATTTCAGGTTGAGCAAACCCATTCACTTTGATCCTTACAAGGATAGTAAGTCAAACGGAAGTTTTATTTTAATCGATGAAGCGTCATTTGATACTACCAGTGTAGGTTTCATCCAGTAGGAAGAACCGGCGCTGAGGAATTCGGCGATTATAGGTTCATTCACAAAACCAAATACTATAACCACTATGCAAAGTTTTAGAACAGAAATAGAAAATCCCGTTGTGGAAAAAGATATTATCGAACTGGAAAAGAAAATTGCGCTTTTCAAGGACGGTAAAATAGATGAGGAAAAATTCAGGAGCCTCAGACTGGCCAGAGGAGTTTATGGTCAAAGACAGCCAGGGGTGCAGATGATCCGTATCAAATTGCCGTATGGCAAAGTGACCAGCAGGCAGCTGCACAGGATCTGTAAGGTTTCTGATGAATTTTCTACTGGGAGATTGCACATCACTACTCGTCAGGATATCCAGATTCATTATGTGAGTTTGGACAGAACGCCTGAACTTTGGGCGGAACTGGAAAAGGATGATGTTACCTTGAGGGAAGCCTGTGGAAATACGGTCAGAAATGTCACTGCTTCAGAAACAGCAGGGATTGATCCCAAAGAAGCTTTTGATGTTACGCCTTATGCAGATGCCACTTTTAGGTATATGCTTAGGAATCCTATCTGTCAGGAAATGGGCAGAAAGTTCAAGATGGCCTTTTCTGCCAGTGAAGAGGATACTGCTTTATCCTATCTTCATGACCTTGGTTTTATTCCAAAGGTAAAGACAGTAGATGGTCAGGAGCAAAGAGGCTTCAAAGTGATGCTTGGCGGAGGATTGGGGTCGCAACCTAGAAATGCCGACATCATCACTGATTTTTTAGCTGAAGATAAATTGATTCCTTTTATTGAGGGAGTTGTTAGGATTTTTGATCGACACGGTGAAAGAGCCAAGAGGATGAAAGCCAGGATGAAATTCCTTATCAAGGACATTGGTGTAGAGGAATTTTTGAGATTGGTAGAGGAAGAGCAAAAAGCATTACAGTTCCAGTCTTATCCAATCGATTATAAAGCCTATGAGGCTACGAATCAAATTGCTACTCCAGAGGTACCGGCAGTAGCGGTTCCAGAAGGCGAAGCTTACCAAAACTGGTTGAAGACCAATGTGCTTTCACAAAAGCAAGCAGGTTATGTTTCTATCGGTATTAAGGTACATTTAGGTGATTTTTACACTGATAAGGCCAGGAAATTGGCTGATTTGGTGAGTAAATATGCCAATGATGAGATCCGTCTTACTTTAAGACAAAATATCCTGATCAGAGATGTACAGGAGGCAGCATTGCCATTCTTCTATCAAGAATTGCAAAAGTTGGATTTTGTGGCTTTTGGTTATAATACTTTAGGAGACCTTACTGCATGTCCAGGTACTGATACTTGTAATTTGGGTATTGCCAGTAGTACTGGTGCTGCCCATATCCTTGAAGAAGTCATTGCAAAAGAATATCCACAACATCTGTTCAATAAGGACTTGAGCATTAAAATTTCGGGTTGTATGAATGCTTGTGGTCAGCACAATATGGCCGCTATTGGTTTCCAGGGTATGTCCATCAAAGTGGGCAAATCTGTGATTCCTGCCCTTCAGGTACTTTTGGGAGGTGCTATTCTCGGAGATGGTGAAGGAAGATTTGCTGATAAAGTAATTAAAATTCCAAGTAAGAGAGCACCTCAGGCCTTGAGAGTCATTTTAGATGACTTTGATAAGAATGCTGAGAAAGGTGAGGCATTTGTAAATTATTATGATCGTCAGGGTCAAATGTATTTCTATGAACAGCTGAAGCCATTGGCCAGTACGGATGATGTGGTAGATGCAGATTACATAGACTGGGGCAATGAGCAAGCATATGTGAAGGCAGTAGGTGTAGGTGAGTGTGCCGGTGTGGTGATTGATTTGGTGGCTACCTTGCTATTGGAAGCAAGGGAGAAATTGGCCAATGCTGAAGACAGTCTGAATGAAAGGAAATGGTCTGATAGTATTTACCATACCTATGCTACTTTGGTAAATGCAGCCAAGGCGATCATGATTTCTGAAGGAAAGTCAGCAAATTCCTATGCGAATATTGTAAGCCAGTTTGATGAGATTTTTGTCTCTACTGGTAAAATCGATTTGGGGTCAAGTTTTGCTGATGTTGTATATGAGCTTCAGAAAAATGAACCTACAGAAGAATTTGCTAAAGCCTATTATGCCAAGGCAGAAAAAGTATATCATATTATCGGTGATTATAGAGCTAAAGAAGTAGAAGCATGATCCCTAAAATCACTCCAAAATTAACTTTGGTCGGTGCTGGCCCCGGTGATCCCGAGTTGATCACCCTAAAAGGGGTATTGGCACTGGGCAAGGCGGATGTGATATTATATGATGCACTGGTAGATAAGTCCTTGCTGAAGCATGCGACAGCTAATGCCATCAAGGTTTTTGTGGGCAAGCGGCAGGGAAGTAAGCTAAATCCCCAGGATAACACCAATAAGATGATAGTGGAATATGCCTTGAAGTACGGCCATGTGGTTCGGCTGAAAGGCGGTGATCCATTTGTCTTTGGGAGGGGCGCTGAGGAAATTGAATATGCTCAGCAGTTTGGGATAGAAACGGAAGTTGTCCCAGGGATCACTTCAAGTGTCGCGGTACCAGCTTATCAAGGAATACCAGTGACCAAAAGGGGGGTATCGGAAAGCTTTTGGGTGATTACGGGAACCACTTCTTCTGGACAACTATCCCGGGATATTAAAATTGCAGCCGAATCTACTGCTACTTTGGTGATTTTAATGGGCACTAAAAAGCTACATGAAATTGTCCAGGAGTTTACTGCCTTGGGAAAAGAGGATACACCTATTGCTCTGATTCAAAATGGTACTACGGTGTCCGAAAAAATAGTGGCCGGTCATATTCATAATATTGAGAAAAAAGTAGTAGAGAGCGGTGTGGGAGCTCCAGCGATTATAATCGTTGGAGAGGTGGTCAGAGAAAGCCCTAAACTGATGAATATTTATCAAGAAGCGATAAAAGTTTAGCTTTTTCCATAAATTAAGCGAGAGTATTGATATATTATTAATATCTTGATGCCCTAATTGTGCTTATCACAAAAAAATAATAACACAATGAATGAGCTTTACCCTGTGTTCCTTAAGGTAGCACAGCTTAATACCCTAATAGTAGGAGCTGGTAATGTTGGGTTAGAGAAGTTGTCCTTTTTACTCAAATCCAGTCCAAATGCAAAAGTCACCATCGTAGCCAAGGAGATTTCCGATGAGATTAAGAAAATAGCTGGAGAAAGGGAAAATATCTCTCTAGTGGAAGATGCTTATGCGGAAAAATACCTTGATAATAGACATATTGTTATCGGAGCAACTGATGATAGGGAGGTCAATAAGCAAATCCAAGTGGATGCAAAAGCTAGAAATCTACTTGTAAATATTGCTGATACTCCTGAATTATGTGACTTTTATTTAGGTGGAATTGTCACCAAAGGCAATGTGAAAATTGCCATCAGTACGAACGGTAAATCACCTACTACAGCTAAGAGGTTGAGGCAGTTTTTGGAGGAGGTCATTCCAGATGATATCAATGAAATGGTGGAGAACATTAATGAATATAGAGATACCTTAAAAGGAGATTTTGAATATAAGGTGGAAGCATTGAATAAGTTGACAAAGGAATTATTGGTGAAAAACTGATATTTCTGTCAATAAGATTTTAAATATGCGGTTGATTTAATTTTGAAAAAGCAGGTAGGGTCTACCTGCCTTTTTTTTGTCTATTTTTTCAGGGGATCAAGCTTTGATTGGGAATCAAGGAAATTTCATATGGGGCAACTCTTAAAATACTTGTTATAAAAATTTCTATACTATAATCGTTCAATGCTAACCTATTTGAAAAAACTATAACATCTAGGTATTGTATGTTCATTTGTGGACAAATAATATTGACCACAGATAAAAGGATGAACACTGATATTTGGTTATACACTTGGGTTTGTAAGGTTTTGATCAGTGTAAATATGCACTGTCGAACTACCTAAAGGCTGTTAATCGCCCACTTTTCCGCTTGATCCTTGACTGGCTAGGGATGATTTTTTTAACCGCTTTTTCAGGTGTAGTTTATTCTAAATACCTACTTCTCTTTTCATCCTATTTAATGGATGATCTTTTTCCCCTATGAACCAAATTGAGCATGGATAAGCTGAAGGTTTTGGTTGTTGCTTTAACCTTTGGATAATATATCTATTGATGTTAAAATATTGTTTTATGATGAGTGTAATCATTTTTTGTTGACCTTTTTTAATACTAAATATTGATTTGAGGCTATGGGTATTTGTGGGTAGCGAAGGCCAGCTCTTTTGTATTAATTTTTACTTAAGGATATCCAAACGCAATTAAAGAATTCATAATTGCCCTTATGTCTTCCCCATTAATCAGACTTTTAATTTTGCGACCAAATTACTCCTAGTAAACCATTTATAAGTGATTATTTACCTGAAAATCAATTGTTTAAATTTTATAATTCACACTAACTTATGAAACACGTTTTTACAGTTTTTATTTTCTTACTGATGAACTTCCCTTTACTGGTATCGGGGCAGGATTTAGTGAAGGGTCAAGTAACAGATGCTTCGGGGGCAGGCCTTCCTGGTGTTACGGTTATGATCAAAGGGACCACAAATGGTACTGTTGCGGATTTTGAAGGAAATTACAAAATCAATGCAGACAGAAATGCTGTCCTACAATTCAGTTTTATCGGTTTCACTTCAAAAGAAGAAGCCGTAAATGGTCGCTCCCTTATCAATGTGGTTTTGGAGGAAGATCAGAAAAGTTTGGACGAAGTAGTTGTTACAGCTATTGGTATCAAACAGCAAAAGAAAAAATTGGGTTATGCTACCCAAGAAGTGAACACCGAGGTTTTGGGTGAGTCCAGAACCATGAACTTAGGAAATGCTCTTTCTGGTCAAGTGGCTGGTTTGACAGTAACTAACCCAACAGGTATTTTTCAATCTCCGTCTTTTCAATTAAGGGGCAAGACGCCTTTGATCGTTTTGGACGGTATTCCAGTGGAGACTGATTTGTTTGATATTTCTCCTGAGGACATTGAAAGCATCAACGTCCTAAAAGGTGGCGCGGCATCTGCTCTTTATGGTGCAAGAGGTAAAAATGGCGCTATCCTGATCACTAGAAAAAATGCTTCCAAGGAAGGTTTGACCGTCACTGCTTCTACCAGTAATATGGTGACGGCGGGTTTTACAGTTTTCCCTGAAACACAGACTGAATATGGTAACGGATCAAATGGCAAATATGAATTCTGGGATGGTGCTGATGGAGGTATCTCAGATGGTGATATGATTTGGGGACCAAAATTTGAACCTGGTGTGATGATCCCACAGTGGAATAGTCCTATTAGAGATTTACAGACTGGAGAAGTGATCGAATGGTACGGAAATGTTGCCGGAACGGTTTATGATGATAAGTCTCGTTACGAAAGAGTGCCAATCGCATGGGAAAGACATGAAAACTTGAAGGACTTTTTGAAGACTGGTGTGGTTTCCAAAAATGATTTTTCAGTGGCTTATCAAGGTGAAAAATCCAGGTTTTATTTTTCTGGAAATTATTCCTACCAAAAAGGACAGGTTCCAAATACCTCTCTTAACACTGGTGGTCTGAACTTTAACAGTTCTTTTGATTTGACCAGTAATCTTCAGTTGGACGCTACCTTGAGTTATAATAAAGTGTATTCACCTAATTACCCAAGATATGGCTATGGACCAAAAAACCATATGTACACCATTTTGATTTGGATGGGTGATGATGTTAATGGTCAGGATCTTAGAGACCATATGTATGTGCCAGGGCTCGAGGGTTATCGTCAAGCCAACTATAACTATGCTTGGTATAATAATGTATACTTCGCAGCTCATGAGCTAAACCAACAGCACAATCAAAATACTTTGGACGGTAAATTGAAATTGAAATACCAGATTACACCTGATTTATATGTCCAAGGTAGGATTTCCGCTAGAGAGTACAGGGTGTTTTCCGACATGGAAAGTCCAAAGTCTTATATGAACTATGGTGATTCCAGAAATGGTGATTATAAGATGTGGAATGATAGCAGGTTGAATTTGGATACGGATATCTTGGCCTCTTATAATAAGAACATTAGTGATAATTTTGCCTTCACGGTAAATGCCGGTGGTTCCAGTTTCTATAGAACCTATCAGCAGGAATATGCTTCTTCAGATGGTTTGATTGTTCCAGATATTTATAGTTTGAGCAATACCCAAGGACCAGTTCAAGCAAGAAATTCTTTTCAGGAAAAGGCTATTCGAAGTGCTTATGGTTCAGTGAACTTTGATATGTGGAATTCAGTGTTCTTGAATATCTCAGGAAGAAATGACTGGTCCTCTACTTTGCCAACTTCCACTAATTCCTACTTCTATCCTTCTGCTTCCCTGAGTGCCATGCTTTCTGAATTCATCAGATTGCCTAAGGTAATGGACTATTTGAAGGTGTACAGTTCTTGGTCGCAGGTATCCAGTGATTTGAGCCCATACAGTATCTATGCTACCTATCAAAAGGGGGTGACATACGGTTCTACACCATCTGTATACTACCCATCTGGATTGGTGAATTCGGAGATCATGCCTGAGAAGTCCACATCCTTTGAGGCTGGCTTCTCTACTTCTTTTGCTCAGAAAAGATTGACCTTGGAAGGCACCTATTACAGGATTTTGGATGAGAACCAGATTATTGACCTGAGTATTTCTGGAGCTTCTGGTTTTTCTTCTAGAAAAGTTAACGGCAATGAATATACCACCAATGGTTTTGAGGCCATGGTTAATTTCAATGCGATTGATCATAATAAATTCGGTTGGGATATAGGAATGAACTGGACCCGGTATGTGAAGAAGATCACCGATATCTATGGGGATGGTGGAAAATTTGGGAACTTAAGTGTTGGAGATAGGGCTGATGCTTATTATGCCACGGTTTGGCAAAAAAGTGCTGATGGTGAAGTGATTCTGGATGCCAATACAGGTTTGCCAACTAGAGACCCTTACCCAAGCAAAATCGGTCATTTGGATCCATCTTGGAGATTGGGTCTTCAGAACAGGTTTAGAGTAGGAGACTTTAGAGTAGATATGGATATTGATGGTGCTTGGGGTGGCTTGATTCGTTCCTTGACCATAGAGAAAATGTGGTGGGGAGGAAAGCACCCGAATTCTGTATTGTACAGAGATGAAGAATATGCAGCTGGAGAACCAGTTTATGTTCCTGAGGGTGTAGTGGTTACTGGCGGAGAGTTGGTTAGGGACGTAGATGGAAACATTATTTCTGACACTCGTGAATACACCCAGAACACCACAGCTGTAAGCTGGCAAACTTGGTCCCAGATTTATCCTTACCGTGCCCAGGTGACTGAAGACGAAAGTGAGCTTTTTGCCAATGTTTATGACCGTTCTTATTTCAAGTTGAGAAGACTTTCGGTGACTTATGATTTGATGAATATCATGACTTCTGAAAAAATCAAAAAGCTTGATCTGTCTGTATACGGATATAATTTGGCCATGTGGAAAAAGATGCCTTTACTGGATCCTGATTATGGAGATGATAATAACCTACAGGACCCATCTTCCAGATATGTTGGTTTCACCCTTCGCGCTACCTTTTAATTGATTTTCCAGCCTAAGAAAAAAGAGAAAAAATGAAAAATATATTAGTGATATGTTTATTGTTGGTTGGGCTTTCCTCCTGTCAAAATTTAGAGGAGATGAACATCAACCCCAATTTACCAACTGAGACGCACCCTCAGTTGCTACTGACCAAAATTGAATGGGATGCTTTCAGGGCATACAGAGGAACCTCCCCTTTATATGCATTGAAGATGTTAGTACAAACTGATGGCGAGAATGCCAATCAATATTATAAATGGGATCGAGGAAGTTACGGGCCTTATGCTGTGCTAAGGGATGTGAGCAAGATGATAGAGGAGGGCGAAAGGATTGGCGAGCCATCTTATATGGCGCTAGGGAAGTTTTTTAGGGCATATTATTTCTATAATTTGACCTTAACTTTTGGTGATGTTCCCTACTCTGCTGCACTGAAAGGTGAGCTAGAGCAAAACTACCAACCTATATATGATAGCCAGAAAGCGGTTTTTGAAGGCATACTGTCCGAGTTAAAGGAAGCAAGTGAAATTTTGGAAGAGGAGAATACAATCATTGCAGGTGATATCATCTATGCCGGAGATATCATGGGCTGGCGAAAGTTGGTAAATGCCTTCCGTCTTAAGGTCATGTTGACATTATCAGAGAAAGAGGGTGAAGTAAGCTTGAGTGAGTTTGCGAGCATTTATCAGAACGAACCTTTAATGGAAAATGTAGAGGAAAGTGGCCAACTGGTGTTTTTGGACCAGCAGGATAACCGATATCCTGATTTTAATTCCAGTGGTTTCAGTTCTGGTATGTATATGGATTCTACTTTTGTGCAACGACTTCAAGATCGAGAAGATCCTAGGTTGTTTATCTATTGTACGCAAACCAAATCAGCCAAGGAAGCCGGAAAAGCCATTGATGACTTTACCGCATATGAGGGGGGTGATCCTGCAGCGCCTTATGCTGAGGTAAATGAAAAGGCTACTGAGGGCAATGTGTCTAAAGTAAATGACCGGTATCATAGGGATCCTGTAAATGAGCCATATATGCTTTTGGGTTATTCAGAGCAGCAATTGATCTTGGCAGAAGCGACTATCAAAGGATGGATTTCTGCTGATGTGGTAGAACTTTATGAGTCAGCTGTGAAAGCGTCCTTTAAGTTTTATGAAATGTATGCTGAAAACTATTCGTCCTTTGTGGGTGAAGAGGCTGCTGCAACTTATCTGGCCAAGCCCATCAATAATTTCAGTATGGCAGAAAGTGAAGAGGAGCAATTACAACTGATTATTATGCAGAAGTATTTGCAATCATTCTTCCAGTTGGGATGGACTTCTTTTTACGATCACCATAGAACGGGAGGATACCCATCATTCAGAAGACCAGCGGGTGTAGAAATACCATACAGATGGATCTATCCGCAATCTGAGTATAACTATAATGCCAGCAATGTCACTGAAGCGATCAGTAGGCAGTTTGGTGAGGGAAATGATCAAATCAATAAAATGACTTGGTGGTTAGAGTAATATAAACCAAAGAAGCACCAATAAGGTGGAACAATTATCGCCCAACACGATAATGTTCCACTTTTTTTATTGGATAGCGGAATACATCATGATATTATTAAATTTAAGTTCCTAAAGGATATTAAATATGAAGGATTCGAGAAGAGAATTTCTTAAAAAAGCGGCACTTTTAACTGGCGGTGCAGGCATATGGAGCGCTTTGCCAGCGTCCATTGAACGGGCCATGGCCATTTCTCCTGACCCGGGGACTACTTTTTATGATGCAGAACATGTGGTTTTGTTGATGCAGGAAAACAGGTCCTTTGATCATTGCTTTGGCACCCTAAAAGGGGTGCGTGGCTTTAATGATCCGAGGGCAATCAATCTGCCGGATAAAAATCCTGTTTGGTTGCAACCTGATAAAAATGGCAACCGCTTTGCCCCTTTTAGATTTGATATTAAAGATACCAAGGCTACTTGGATGAGGGATATTCCACATTCCTGGGAAAACCAAGTGGATGCCCGTAATGAGGGAAAATACAATGGCTGGATAGAAGCCAAAAGATCTGGCAGGAAGGAATTTAGGGATGTGCCTATGACCATGGGCTATTATAGCCGTGAGGACATCCCTTTTTACTATGCTTTAGCGGATGCTTTTACAGTTTGTGACCAGCATTTTTGTGCTTCTTTGACAGGGACTACGACCAACAGAAATTATTTTTGGACAGGAAGGACCCATCCGGACGGCGCCAAGGCAAAGGTTCGAAATGGTGAAATGGGCTATAATAATGAAGTAAATTGGCCAACTTTCCCAGAGAGATTGGAAGACAATGGTATCTCTTGGAAGGTATATCAAAATGAGGTGAGTGTAGGAGCAGATGTGGAGGATTACTCCTTACTTTCCAATTTTACTGACAATAACCTGGAATGGTTCTCGCAGTTTGGCGTGCGTTTTAGTCCTGGTCATTATGATTATCTGAAAAAGAGAGAAAAGAGTCTCCCTAAAGAGATCAAGGAACTGGAAAAGCAAATAAAACGTCCAAACGAAGACCAAGAGGATTTAGTTAAGAAATTAGCTGAGAAAAAGCAGGACCTTGCTCAATTAAAAACTTATATAAGCAAGTGGAATCCAAAGCAATTTGAAAAGCTTTCTCCAAGAGAGAAGAGCTTACATGAAAAGGCTTTTGTGACCAATATTGGCGATCCCAATTATCATAAAGTAGAAACCTTGTCCTATACAGAGAATGGAGAGGCCAGAGAAACCAAGGTACCCAAAGGGGATATTTTACATCAATTCAGGAAAGATGTTAAAGAAGGTAAGCTACCTACGGTTTCTTGGGTGGTAGCTCCCCAAAAGTTCTCTGATCACCCTAGTGCTCCTTGGTATGGAGCTTGGTATGTGTCTGAGGTAATGGATATCCTGACCCAAAATCCGGAAGTTTGGAAAAAGACCATTTTTATTCTGAACTATGACGAAAACGATGGGTATTTTGACCATGTGCCACCATTTGTAGCGCCTAATCCCAAAGATGCTGATAGTGGAAAAGTATCAGAAGGTTTGGATGTGACCGGTGAGTTTGTGACCAAAGAAGAAGAGTTAGCTGTGGGATTTAAGGATAGAGATGCCAGGACCAGCCCAGTAGGCCTAGGATATAGGGTTCCTTTGGTGATAGCCTCTCCATGGAGTCGTGGAGGCTGGGTGAATTCACAGGTTTGTGATATCACCTCTACGATTAAGTTTATGGAGAAATGGTTGTCCAAGAAAACGGGTAAGAAGGTGGAGGAGCCAAATATCAGTACTTGGAGAAGGGAAATTAGCGGTGACCTTACCTCCGTATTCAGACCTTATAATGGGGAAGACATCAATTTACCGGAGTGGTTAGACAGAAACCAGCATGTGCAGCAGATATTCAATGCCCAGTTTAAGGACTTACCCAAAAACTTTGCTACCCTTTCAGAGGAAGAAGCCAGGGAAGTTGGGAAAAATCCTGAGGGCAGTGATATTTTGCCAAAGCAAGAGCAGGGAACAAAGCCTTCCAATGCTCTAAAATATGAGCTATATGCTGATGGGAAATTGAGTAAAGACGGGAAGCATTTTGTTATTCGGTTTAAGGCTGCCCAAGAACTGTTTGGAGAGGAAGCTTTAGGTGCTCCATTTAATGTATATGCTCCCGGCAATTATTGGGATAAGGAAAAAGCAGCCTTTGAGCCAGTGAGAACCTGGGCATTTGCGGTGAAATCTGGTGATGAATTGGAATATCAGTGGCCACTGGAGGCTTTTGAGGCAGGTGAGTATCACCTGAGGGTTTATGGGCCTAATGGATATTACAGAGAGTTTATGGGCAATGCCCAAGGACCAAGAGTGAGCATCAGTTGTGAACCTATCAAAAAACGAAAGGAAATCACAGACAGTCTTAAAATCACCGTAAATAACATCAGTGGGCTACAATCGCTGAACTTAAGACTGGCGGATGATTCTTATCAGAAACTGGAGAAAACCTTCACTGTTCAGCCTGACTCATCAGAAAGCTTCACTTTGGATATTTCCAAGAACCAAGGCTGGTATGACTTTAAACTTGATGTACCGGGCTTGGATAATTTCGGAATTCGGTATGCAGGAAGATTGGAGACAGGCAAGGATAGTATTTCTGATCCACTAATGGGAAGAGTAATTTAGTAGCTAGTCAATATATTGGGTCTTGAGTATTGGACAGTGTCAATTGTTCTCAATACTCAGGACTAATATAGCATTCCATCAGAATTCCCTACATTTGGGATAAAATTTTAGAAAATGGCAAATAAGATTATTTATTCAAAGGAAGCTCCAGCACCAATAGGGCCTTATAGTCAGGCGGTTCAAGCTGGCAATACACTGTTTGTATCTGGCCAAATTGCGCTTGATGCGGCAACAGGTGAGTTGATCAACGAAAACATCACAGAGGAAACCCATGCAGTCATGAAAAATCTGGATGCAATACTGACGGAATCTGGCTATAGTTTTGGTGATGTCGTAAAATGTTCTATTTTTATTAAGAACATGGATGATTTTGGTACCATTAATGAAGCTTATGGTCAATACTTCAAGTCCAACCCGCCGGCTAGGGAGACTGTGGAGGTAAGTAGATTACCCAAAGACGTACAGGTAGAAATCTCCTGTATTGCAATAAAATCTTAAATAACCTGAGGAGGCAGGAATAAATGTTCCAGTACTTGCCCCGCCATACAGAAGTGTTGGTTTCCTCCCTAACTTGTGAGGAAGTCATCACTCGTTTACATACTGTAACCCAAGAAGTAGATTATCTTTCCCAAACATCATTAGAGTCTATTGATGGGCAAATTTTTAATGGTAGCATTAAGGAAGATTCTTTCAGGCTTTCCAAGGTACTGACCAAGGCGGATAGCTTTATTCCTTTAATCAAAGGGAAAATAGAGCCTACCGGTTCAGGTTGTATTATATTTTTGGATTTTAGCCTATTTCCAGGCTCTGCATTTTTTATCATATTTTGGTCGGTGATCACCTTGGCCATGGGGATCTTTTTTGTATTTGCAGCCGATAGGCCTTTATTGGCCATACTGAGTTTGGCTGTAGGTTTGGGGAATATCCTTTTTGCCTGGTCATATTTTAAGCGCAAGGTAAAAGAGTCCCAGAAAATTTTTCACGAAATGCTGAGTTTGCAAAAAAACAGTTGATTTTAAAGGACAAAATTACCCTTCATTTATGGTTTTTGAGCCTCAGGTAGTAATTTAGGGGCACCGTAAACAGGCCGCTGCTTGAAATGTAACTTGCTGCTCAGTTTTAGGATTTTTGATTAGAATCAATGCTTACTAAATCCCTGAAACTGGAGATGATAAAAGCTTAATCAGAACGATGATTTTGGAATTTGAGGTTCTCCCGAAACTAGTTTGGGACAGACTTTATGATTGTTAAAAACAAATTATTAACTCATGAAATATAGAATAGAAAAAGACACCATGGGTCCGGTGGAAGTCCCTGCGGACAAATACTGGGGAGCGCAGACCCAAAGATCCATCAATAACTTTAAAATTGGTGGTGAGCGTAACCGAATGCCTTTAGAAATTACCCATGCCTTTGCCATCCTTAAGAAGTCAGCAGCCCTGACCAATGCTGATTTGGGTGTTTTGGCTCCAGAAAAGGCAGACATTATCGCCAAGGTTTGTGATGAGATTTTGGAAGGTAAGCTGGATGATCAGTTTCCATTGGTAATCTGGCAAACGGGCTCTGGTACCCAATCCAATATGAATGCCAATGAGGTGATTGCCTACAGAGGCCATGTTTTGCAAGGAGGTACCCTGGAGGATGAGAAAAAGACCATCCACCCAAATGATGACGTGAACAAGTCACAGTCTTCCAATGACACCTTCCCAACAGCCATGCACATTGCGGCCTATAAAATGGTGGTAGAGACAACCATTCCTGGTGTTGAGAAGTTAAGGGACACCCTTAAAAGCAAGTCTGAGCAATTTATGGATGTGGTAAAAATCGGCCGTACGCACTTTATGGATGCGACTCCATTGACCTTGGGACAGGAATTCTCCGGATATGTTGCCCAGTTGGATCATGGTGTAAGGGCCTTGAAAAACACATTGGCCCACCTTTCCGAATTAGCCCTTGGTGGAACTGCAGTAGGAACTGGCTTGAATACGCCAAAAGGCTATGCTGAGTTGGTAGCCAAGAAAATAGCAGAATTCTCTGGCCAGCCATTTATCACCGCACCCAACAAATTTGAATCCCTAGCGGCACATGATGCCATCGTGGAAACGCACGGTGCTTTGAAGCAATTGGCAGTAAGCTTGATGAAGATTGCCAATGATATCAGAATGTTATCATCAGGTCCTAGATCTGGAATTGGGGAAATCCTCATTCCTGAGAATGAACCAGGTTCTTCTATCATGCCAGGAAAAGTTAACCCTACCCAAGCTGAGGCGATGACCATGGTTTGTGCTCAAGTAATTGGAAATGATACAGCTGTATCTGTGGGAGGCTCTAATGGACATTTTGAGCTTAACGTGTTCAAGCCAATGATGATCCATAACCTTTTGACTTCAGCAAGATTGCTAGGTGATGCTTGTGTTTCTTTCCATGATAACTGTGTGATTGGTATTGAGCCTAACAGGCCATTTATCAAGAAACACTTAGAAAACTCCCTGATGTTGGTAACTGCCTTGAATACACATATTGGTTATGAAAATGCGGCGGCCATTGCCAAGAAAGCGCATAAGGAAGGTACTAGCTTAAGAGAAGCTGCTCTGGCTTTGGGCTTATTGACCAACGAACAGTTTGATGAGTGGGTGAAACCTGAAGATATGATCGGGAGTTTGAAGTAATTAGTTTTTGATTAATCTTCAAAGACCGATATTTTAACTTTATTTTATCCAAATTTTAAAAGGGGAAGTATATTTCGTATTTTACATGAAATATGCTTCTTCTTTTTTTGTTTAAACTAAATTATTATTGGAGGATATGGTTTCGAAATACCTTTTAGGATCATGCTTAATGGTGACGCTTTTGGTGTCAAATATTACAAATGCTTTGGCTCAATTATCGAAAGATGAGAAAAAAGCATTGAAGAAAGAATTGAAACGCATGACCCCGGAGCAGCTTCGACAGATGCAGGAAATGCAGCAGGAGCAAAAGGTAAATATCCTAGAGCTGGAAAAGGAAAATGAAAGCCTCAAAAAAGACTTGGCAAGCAAGTCCCAAGACCTTTCTATTCTTCAGAAACGGCATGAAGAGCTGGAAGAAAAGTATACCAGTGCCATGATGGAAGATGCCCATGAAGAACTGCATGGAGCACCGGAAAAGCTGGAAGGTGAATGGAGTAAGGGGGTGGTTTTTCGGGTGCAAATTGGGGCCTTGACCGAGCAGGAGTATGATAAAGAAATTCCCTCAAATTTCACTATGGATGTGGAAGAAAAAGGGGATTTGAAACGCATGCTCCTGGGTTATTATAGAGACTACGATGAAGCCAATACTTTTAAGAAGCTGATGCGCAAACTTGGGATCAGTACGGCATGGATAGTGCCCTATAAGGACGGTGAAAGGGTTCCCTTAAAAGAAGTCCTGGATAAGGTGGTGAATAAGTGATCGTTCTAATTTAATTCAAATTCATAACCATTTTTCTCTAGCTCTTCAGCAGTCATTTGGATGACATTGACCTCCATATTTACATCCTCAAAAGGTGTATCGGTGGAATCTGTTTTAACCGTGGCAATGGCATCCAATACATCTAGTCCCTTAAATACTTGCCCAAAAACAGTATAATTCCCGTCCAGCCTTTCAATACCATCTTTGTCATGGACAATATAAATCTGGCAACCTGCAGATAGTTTTTCCGGATTATCATCCCTGCCTGCACCTACCGCACCATATACATGTTTAATGCCATCGACAAATTCCGGCTCTAGCAGATAAGGAGAATCCCCAAAACCTTCTGGAGTGTCAGGACAACCTCCCTGAATTACAAATCCCTCTATTACCCTATTGAAAGTTAAGGAATCCCAATAGTGTGCATTGGCTAGTTCTATAAAGCTTTCTTTATGGATCGGGGTTTCCTCATAAAGCCAGAATAACATTTCTCCTTTGGGTGTTATCACCTGACCGATAGGGTAAGTCTGAGAAGATTTTGAGCTACAGGAAAGCATCAACAGTGAAAGGCATAAAAGGGTGAAGGTGTTTCTCATTAGTTTTGATTTATGGTTTGGTGAATTTTTCAGTTGTTAATAATTCGAATTTTTCAAAGTCTTCAATAGAGTTAAAAGAATCCTTTTTCAAAAATAGAAACTGGTTGCTTGAAATATAAAGTAACCAATAATTGGGACGTTTTTTGATTTCCAAGATTTGATCCCAAGGAACCTCACTATAATTTCCATTGGACATAGACAAACTGATCTTTTCCTCTGAAAATGTCATGCTCATTTCATTAAATAGGCTGGCATTTTTCGAAGATTTTACCCAATAGAATAAATGAAGAAAGATTAGCGGAGGAAAGGTCAATCCAAAAATTACTAGGGCAGAAGAGAATTTATCATCTCCAAAGCTGTTAAGGTTTGAAAGCCCTATAATAAAGGAAATCAGATAAAGCCACCAGAATTTTTTGAGCCGGTTAGTAGCGATTATTTCAAAAAATTCCCTTTCTGAAAGGGAAAAGTTTTTCGTTTTGATCATATCATAGCAATTAAGGGGTAAAAAATGGTAGCTTAAACTTAACAAAAATAGTTTTATCCCAGCGGTTCGTTTGGTGTAATTTGTACTGAGCTAAAATATGATTGTATTATTTAGAAGTAATATCCATTAAATTGTGAGCTCAATGGCTTAGACACAGGGACTTAGTGTGTGTAAAGGTTTTTGTAGGGAAATAATTGCAGATTTTTTTAATAAAGAAGCAGTTTAGTTTAGTAATTTAGGCGACATGGAGTTTAGGTGGGAAATAAAAAGTAAAGCAGATCAAGAAACCGTTCAATCCCTTAGCAGTGAAATCAATGTCAATCCGACATTGGCCAATCTTCTGGTCAATCGTGGAGTAGTTGATTTTCAGGAAGCTAAAGATTTTTTTAGGCCGGATTTGGACAAGATCCACTCTCCATTTCTGATGAAGGACATGGGCAAGGCAGTGGAGAGAATGGTGGAAGCAGTGAATAAGGAGGAAAAAATCCTGGTCTATGGGGATTATGATGTGGATGGGACCACTGCAGTGGCACTGTTTTATGGTTTTCTTAAGGAATTTTATTCACATGTAGATTTCTATATTCCGGATAGGTATCAAGAAGGTTATGGAGTTTCTGAGAGAGGGATTCGTTTTGCTGCAGAAAATGATTTTAAACTTATCGTATCCCTGGACTGTGGAATCAAAGCTATTGAGAAAGTAGCTTTGGCCAATAGTCTGGGAATAGATTTTATTATCTGTGATCACCATACACCGGGAGAGGAATTGCCGGCAGCATTGGCCGTCCTGGATCCCAAAAGAGCCGATTGTGAATATCCTTATAAGGAATTAAGTGGGTGTGGAGTGGGATTTAAATTGATCCAGGCTTTTACTGAGCGGACAGGGAAAAACGCCAGTCACCTTTTTGGCCTTTTGGATTTGGTAGCGGTAAGTATTGCTGCGGATATTGTGCCCATTTCAGGTGAAAACCGGATTTTGGCCCATTATGGATTGGAAAGGTTAAATAATAACCCTCGTCCAGGTCTAATGGCTTTGATACTGGCAGGAAAAGGGCAGCGTAGTCTGAAAGAACTGCAGGAAAATAGACAGTTGCTGCACCGGGAAATGCTTCAGTTGAAATCTGATAAGGACATAGAAATTTCGGATATCGTATTTAGGATAGGCCCGAGGATCAATGCCTCTGGAAGACTGGAACATGCCAAGGCATCGGTGGAATTGCTCAACTCCAAGGATATCCATGATGCCCTTGAACGCGCTGAAATGGTGGAAGATGTCAATGCCGCCAGAAAGAACTTTGATGAAAACATCACCAAAGAGGCCATTCAGATGATTGAAGATAGGGAGCAGATAAAGCCCTATAAAAGCACTGTACTCTATAAAGAGGATTGGCATAAGGGAGTGATAGGAATCGTAGCTTCCAGGTGTATTGAACAATACTACAGACCAACCATCATATTGACCGAATCCAATAATAAGGCCACTGGTAGTGCACGCTCGGTATTTGATTTTAATATTTATGAAGCTATTAGTGAGTGTAGTGATTTATTAGAGCAATTTGGAGGCCATAAATATGCGGCAGGTTTGACCATGGAGTTGGATAATGTGCCTGCGTTTCAGGAGAAATTTGAGGAGGTGGTCAGTAGAAGAATTTCTGATATTCATACCAAGCCGGTTTTGGAGGTGGATGATGAGCTTGAACTGGACCAAGTCAATTATAAATTTTACAATATATTGCGTCAAATGGCGCCTTTTGGGCCTGGAAATCCTGAGCCGGTTTTTTGTGCCAACCAAGTGTATGCACAGAATATAAAGGTGCTGAAGGACAAACATTTAAAATTTGAAATTGTACAAGATGGACAAGTCACTACGCCTGTTTGTATTGCCTTTGGCTTTGCCACCTATTATGAAATGCTCAGAAGTAAAATGCGTTTCAATATAGCATTTGAAGTAAGGGAAAATACTTTTAGGAATACCAGTAGTTTGCAGCTGTACGTTAAGGACATAAAATTCGATTGAAATGAAACTAAAAGGTGACAACCTGATCAAGATCTATAAAGGCCGCAAGGTGGTGAACAATATTTCCGTGGAAGTAGAACAAGGGGAAATTGTTGGGTTGTTGGGGCCAAATGGTGCTGGAAAAACCACCTCATTTTATATGATTGTGGGACTTATCAAGCCTAATAGTGGGAAAGTCTTTTTAGATCAAGAGGAAATTACTCCCTTACCCATGTACCGCCGTGCGAAGAGGGGCATAGGTTACCTTGCCCAAGAAGCATCGGTTTTTAGAAAATTATCCGTTGAGGAAAATATCATGGCGGTGCTGGAAATGACTGATCTCCCCAAAGCAGCCCAAAAGGAGAAGATGGAGGAATTATTGGAGGAGTTCAGCCTTACGCATGTCCGTAAAAATCTGGGGATGGTGCTTTCTGGAGGAGAGCGAAGAAGAACGGAAATTGCTAGGGCTTTGGCTGTGGATCCTAATTTCGTGTTGTTGGATGAACCTTTTGCGGGCGTGGATCCCATTGCTGTGGAAGAAATTCAAACCATTGTTGCCAAGTTGAAAAATAAAAACATCGGGATTTTGATCACCGATCATAATGTGAATGAAACATTATCCATTACGGATCGGGCATACCTCATGTTTGAAGGGAAGTTGCTTAAAGCGGGTACTGCAGAAGAGCTAGCCGCTGATGAACAGGTTCGAAAAGTATACCTCGGTAAGAATTTTGAGCTAAAACGTAAGATTTGATTTTATGGACGTACTGAATACTTTTATGACCTGGATCTTCAAGATCCGTATAGGTCAGATTGATAACTTCAAAGAAAATCCCATTGAAGTTCAACAGGATATATTTTTCGATCTTATTAAAACAGCAAGAAAAACCCAGTTTGGAAAGAAATATGGGTTTTCGGATATCAAATCACATAGGGATTTTGCCAATAATGTCCCTGTTCATAATTATGAGCAAATGCAGCCTTATATTGAGCAGACAATGCGGGGCGAACAAAATGTCATTTGGCCAACAGAGATCACCTGGTTTTCCAAGTCATCCGGGACTACAGGGAGTAGAAGTAAGTTTATCCCGGTTTCACAGGAATCTTTAGAGGACTGCCACTTTAAGGGAGGTAAGGATATGCTTTCATTGTATGTGAATAATTATCCTGAGAGCAAACTTTTTTCCGGCAAGAGCTTAGCCATAGGGGGCAGCCACCAGGTGAATAGCTTTGATGCAAATAAAAATAGCCATTATGGGGACATCTCCGCGGTTATTATGAGAAACCTGCCTGTTTGGGCCCAGCTGGCAAGGACACCAAGTCTGGAAACCGCCCTGATGAGTGAATGGGAAGAGAAAATAGAACGGATGGCTTATGAGACCATGAAAGAGAACGTGGTCAGTATTTCTGGAGTGCCAACTTGGACCATTGTGCTCTTAGAGAGAATAATGGAAATTACAGGTTCAAAAAATATTCTGGAGGTGTGGCCAAATTTGGAAGTGTTTTTTCATGGAGCGGTTGCTTTTGGACCTTACAGAAGGTTGTTCCAAGAACTTATTCCATCCAATGGGATGCGCTATATGGAAACTTACAATGCTTCAGAAGGCTTTTTTGGTATCCAAGATCAAAAGAATTCTGATGAATTACTCCTGATGTTGGATTATGGGATTTATTATGAATTCATCCCAATGGAAGAATGGGATGCTGAGAATCCCAAAGTCATTCCCTTAGAAGAAGTAGAGCTTGGGAAAAATTATGCCTTATTGATCAGTACCAATGGAGGACTTTGGCGCTATAAGATTGGAGATACGGTTAAATTTACTTCTACTAGTCCCTACAGGATAAAAATATCGGGCAGGACCAAGCATTTTATCAATGCTTTTGGAGAGGAGGTAATTGTGGAAAATGCTGAAAAGGCCATAGAAGAAGCATGCAAAGCTACAGATGCTACCATTGTAAATTTTACAGCGGCACCGGTATATTTTGAAGGGGCAGGAAGCAAGGGGGCACATGAATGGGTGATCGAATTCAGTAAGATGCCTGATGATGAAGATTTGTTTAAAGAAAAGCTGGATGCTACGCTCAGGGAAATTAATTCCGATTATGATGCCAAGCGGTATAAAGATTTGGCGTTGGACAAACCTAAAATCCACTTTGCCCAACATGGCTTATTTGAAAAATGGATGAAGTCGAGAGGTAAGTTAGGTGGTCAAAACAAGGTGCCCCGACTAGCGAATAATCGGGAGTATATTGATGGGATTTTGAAATTAAAGGATTAATCCAATCTCTTCGGTATAAACATAAAAAAGCCTCCTAATGACTGATAAGAATTAGGAGGCTTTTAGCTTTTTTGAATAAATTATCCGTAAATATCATTTAGGATTCCAGCCAGGCGGATTCCGCCCGTCAAGAGTTGATTTTCTATGATAGGAAAGTATTTATAATCGTATTCATAGGACAGTTTCTTATTCTCGGGAAGATCATAAACATATTTCCTAAGTGAAACGGCTTCCTTCAGCCAGTCTTCAATGGGATCAGCTTGGAGCTTTTTGATTTTATCTTTATTTGCCCTGTTGTTCAGATGCTGGGCCAATTCTGTATAGCTCAAGTGCTGCCTTTCTATCATTTTTGTATCCCACACCGTATGAAGGTTGGTCTTTTGGTTGAAATAATAAACATCCAGCTTATTGCCACCCATGTCTTCTCCAGTTCCCACATGCAGTGGTTGGTGCAGGTCACCTACAATATGAATTAGCATTTTCAGGTTTTCCTGTTTTTTCGAAAGAGACAAGGGCTGGTTTTTCAATTCATCGATCAGCCTTAGCAAGGTTTGATAGGCATCTCCGCGATCATCCTGAATTTCCGGTTCATATCCTTTTCCTTCATGTATGGTAAGGAAATGCCATGAATAGGCATAATCATAAGCCCTGTCTGAGCGGATTTGGTCCATCCAATTGGCCATCATAGGAATGGATTCATTTTGCAAAATCTCAGCAATATTCCTTTTAGCCTTTTTGCTCAGGTGCCAAGCGGCTATTTGGCCGACCACCCTGTGGCCATTTTGTCCCCATCCAAAGGACTGGAAAATAATTACCGTACTCAAAAAAAGTGCTGCAATACTCTTCTTCATATTAGTAATCTGTTTAAAAATAAATTGCCTGCAGGTATAGTCAAAAGACTTGACTAGCCTTTGGCGAGTTCATTGATAGCTATCCAAGCCATTAATCCCGCTCCTACTTCTAGGGCACTTTCATCTATATCAAAGGTAGGTGTGTGCACCCCGCTTGTGATTCCTTTTTCTTCATTTCTAATACCAAGCCGGTAAAAACAACCATCCATTTCTTGAGTGTAATAGGAAAAATCTTCCGCAGCCATCCATATATCCAGGTCTTCTACATTCTCTTCCCCTAGGTATTCTTGAGCAGCTTTATGTGCCCTATCTGTGAGCTCAGGTGCATTTTTTAGGAAAGGATACCCCTTACGTACTTCAAAGTCTACGGATCCTCCCATGCCTTCAGCCAGTCCTTCCGCGATTTTCACCATTTTTTTGTGTGCCTCTGCCCTCCATTCTTCATTTAAGGTTCTGAATGTACCTTGGATCTTTACTTCATTAGGGATGATATTGGTGGCCCCAAGTGCCTCAATATGCCCAAAGGAAAGCACCGTAGGAATCTTTGGATTGGCATTACGGCTGACTACCTGCTGTAATGCTACGATGATATGAGAAGCAATAAGTATAGGGTCTACCAAAGTTTCTGGCATGGCACCATGACCGCCTTTCCCCTTTACAGTGAGGTAAAGTTCATCGGCACTGGCCATGTACATTCCTTTACGGAAGCCTACTTTCCCCGCATCGATCAATGGCATCACATGCTGGCCTACAATAGCCTCCGGCTTTGGATTCTCTAGGGCTTTGTCCTTGATCATCAAAGAAGCGCCCCCTGGGATTTTTTCTTCTCCAGGTTGGAAAATCAATTTGATGGTGCCTTCAAACTCATCTTTTAGCCCATTAAGAATTTTGGCTGCTCCCAATAAGGAAGCGGTGTGGACATCATGCCCACAGGCATGCATCACTCCTTGATTAGTAGACTTATAAGGTACATCATTCTGTTCTACTATGGGGAGTGCATCCATGTCTGCCCTTAAGGCGATGATCTTTTTAGAAGGGTTTTTACCTTCAATAAGTGCTACCAGTCCTGTATCGGCCTTTTTTTCAATAGATGTAATCCCCATTTCTTTCAATTGAGCGGCTACAAAAGCACTGGTTTTGTATTCCTCAAAAGAAAGCTCGGGATGGGCGTGAATATGTCTTCTGTTTTGGGTGATCTGGTCAAGGTATTCCCCTGCCAGGGCCTTCACTTTATCTTTTAGCATGCTTAAATATCTTCTCCTTCTATAATTTCTTCTTCTTCCTCTGGTGCTTTACCGAATCGTTGTCTAATGATTCTGGCTGAAGGGAAGTCTTTTTTAATCGTGTGAAACAAAGACTGAGCTTCTATTCTATAAATATATTGTCCCACTTTTACCAAGTATCTCGGCTGTTCATATTCCATTTCAGCTTTGATTTCACTGGGTAGGGTATTGTAAAGATCATTTCTTACGCTGAAAGCCTGGTCCCTGTCAATACCACTATACACTAAAATGGTGAAGCCATTATAGGTTCCTCTTTCCTCATTTTCAATAGAAAAACTGTTTAGTGCTTGTTTGAGGTCAGCGTCCACAGGTTCGCCCGCCTCAGCACTGACAGGACCGTTATTTTCTGGCACTATACTGCTTTCCTGCGGTAGGTCAGGGTATGTGATTCGGCTATGACTGAGGTCTTCCTGGTAGTTGTTATAGGCAGCTGCAGATCTACTGATCTTACTGCCTCCCGCACAGCCTGCAAGGAAAACTATTGAAATCAAAAGGGAAAAAGCTTGCTTTGTCATGATGTTTTTAATCTTCTATAACAATACACTTGCCAGAAATGATGTCTTGTTCAACACTTTTGTATTTAACGTCCTTTTTGACATTTCCATCAGGATATTGGACAGAGACACGATCATTTCTACCATAGGCTTTTTCTGATTTCCTTGGGGCAACAGCTTGTCTTTGAGCGCCGCGGTTGGCTGCTACGGCTGCAGCAGCTGCCCTGTTGGCATGTGGATTCAAAGAACTGCTGGCATCCTCTTTAGAAGCCTGTACCGCTGGTTCTGGTTGACGCTGAGCTTGGGCAGCTTTCACTTGGTCAGGATTTTGCTGTGGCAATTCTGCCTTGGCCAAGAAAGAAATGATATCTTCATTCAATTTGCCTACAAAACGTTTGAACATCTCGAATGCTTCGAATTTGTAGATCAATAATGGATCTTTTTGTTCGTAAACAGCATTTTGTACAGATTGCTTAAGGTCGTCCATGTCCCTTAAGTGTTCTTTCCAGTTTTGGTCGATAATGGCCAAGGTTACATTTTTCTCCAAGGCCCTGATCAAATCCCTACCTTCATTAGCAAGGGTAGATTCCAAATTGATCACCACACCAATTTGCTTGATGCCATCAGTAATTGGCACCATGATTTCCTTCACGGTTGCCCCTCTATTCTCATAGACATCCTTCAGTACTGGCATGGCACGTTCAAGGACCCTTTGGTTTTTGGTCACATAGTTCTGGTAAGAAGCATCAAAGAGTTCTTGTGTCAGAACAGCTAGATCTTTGGATTTAATATCCTCTTCACTGAATTTATGATCTATGCCCAGAGAGCTATAGATATTCATTCTTAGGTTTTCGATATCCTCAGTAGACTTGGCCATTTCGATGATTCCCTCGCAGACATCATACATGATATTCAAGATATCCAGCTCAAGTCTCTCGCCCATCAAGGCGTTTTTCCTACGTTTGTAAACGACCTCTCTCTGGGAGTTCATCACATCATCGTACTCCAGCAATCGCTTACGCACACCAAAGTTGTTTTCTTCTACTTTTCTTTGGGCACGTTCGATGGACTTGGAAATCATGGAATGCTGGATCACCTCACCTTCTTCAAGGCCCATGCGATCCATCAGCTTGGCAATACGCTCAGAGCCAAATAGACGCATCAAGTTATCTTCTAGGGAAACAAAGAATTGGGAAGAACCCACATCCCCTTGACGACCTGCACGACCTCTCAACTGTCTGTCGACCCTTCTGGATTCGTGACGCTCTGTACCGATGATGGCCAAACCTCCGGCTTTCTTGGACTCTGGTGTCAATTTAATATCGGTACCACGACCCGCCATGTTGGTGGCAATGGTGACTGTTCCTGGCTTACCTGCTTCCGCAACTACTTCCGCTTCCTTGGCGTGTTGCTTGGCATTCAATACCTGATGCTTGATCTTTTTCAAAGTCAGCATTCTGCTGAGTACTTCGGAAATTTCAACCGAAGTGGTACCCACTAGCACTGGCCTTCCTGCATCAGTCAGTTCATTGATTTCATCCACGACTGCATTGAACTTCTCACGGACAGTTTTGTAGACTTTGTCATCCCTGTCATCCCGCTGTATAGGTTTATTGGTAGGGATAACGACTACGTCCAGTTTATAGATTTCCCAGAATTCACCAGCTTCTGTCTCCGCTGTACCGGTCATACCGGACAACTTATGGTACATTCTGAAATAGTTCTGCAAGGTAATGGTGGCATAGGTCTGTGTAGCATCTTCTACTTTCACATTTTCCTTTGCTTCTATGGCTTGGTGAAGTCCATCAGAATATCTTCTGCCTTCCATCACACGACCCGTTTGTTCATCGACGATTTTTACCTTACCGTCTACCAAGATATACTCGGTGTCCTTTTCGAACATACAGTAAGCCTTCAATAGTTGGTTTACTGTGTGGATCCTTTGGGCCTTTACACCATAATCCTTGATGATTTCTTCCTTGCGGATCAACTTCTCTTTGTCATCCAAGCTTTCATCCTTTTCCATTTCGGCAATTTCAGTACCAATGTCCGGAAGGATAAAGAAGTTGGTATCTTCATTTTTCTTGGTGATTACCTCGATCCCATTATCGGTTAGGTCCACAGTATTGGACTTTTCTTCAATGGTAAATAAAAGCGGTTCGTCCGCCTCTGGCATCATCCTTTTATTATCCTGAAGGTAGTAATTTTCTGTTTTTTGAAGGATTACCCTGATTCCTGGCTCAGAAAGGTATTTGATCAAAGGCTTGTACTTAGGCATACCTCGGTAAGCTCTGAACAATGCTAGCCCTCCTTCTTTTTGGTTGCCTGCAGCGATCAGTTTCTTGCCTTCAGTAAGGTAACCTTGAATCAGTTTTCTTTGCTCGTCCACTAGGGTCGCAACCCTAGGTTTCATATCATAAAATTCGTGCTCGTCTCCTCTTGGAATTGGTCCTGAGATGATCAATGGCGTTCTGGCATCATCAATCAATACTGAATCGACCTCATCAATCATGGCAAAGTGGTGTCTGCCCTGAACCAGGTCATTGGCTTCCCTGGACATATTGTCCCTTAGGTAGTCAAAGCCGAATTCATTATTGGTACCATAAACGATATCGGAATTATAAGCTTTTCTCCTTCCTGCAGAGTTAGGCTGGTATTTGTCGATACAATCTACAGTAAGGCCATGGAATTCGAATAATGGTGCATTCCACTCACTATCCCTTTTAGCCAAGTAGTCATTGACTGTTACAACGTGTACTCCACGTCCGGCCAAGGCATTAAGATATGAAGGTAGGGTAGATACTAAAGTTTTACCTTCCCCAGTGGCCATTTCCGAGATCTTGCCTTTGTGAAGTACCATACCACCAATCAGCTGTACATCATAGTGAAGCATGTCCCAGGTAATCTCTGTACCAGCAGCCATCCATTTGTTGTGCCAGATGGCTTCATCACCGTTGATTTCTACATTGTCTTTTCTAGCGGCGAGTTCACGGTCATAATCATTGGCCTTAACCACAATTTTACCATTTTCCTTGAACCTTCTAGCGGTTTCCTTAACAACAGCAAAAGCCTTGGGAAGCACTTTTTCTAGTACTACTTCCAAGGCCTCGTTACGATCTTTTTCTATCCCATCAATTTGGTTGAAAAGGGCATCCTTTTCATGAACCTTATCTGGAGCCAAAGCATCAATTTCTGTTTTCAAAGAAGCAATGTTGTCATCGAAGGATTTTAACTCCGAATTGATCACTTCTTTGATCTCGATGGTTTTTGCCCTTAATTCTTCGTCAGTAATGGATGAGAGCTGCTTGAATTCAGCATTGATCTTATCCACTATTGGGAGCAATTCTTTTATATCACGATCTGACTTGGTTCCGAAGATTTTGGCCAGACCTTTAGCAATAGCGTCTAACATATTATATTGAAAATTGTAATAGCGTTTAAAATTACTTTCTTTTTGTTACAATCGGTAGTTTTTACCCGGCAATCAGGGATAAATTTGGATTGCGGTATTGGCTTATATTTTTACCTTTCCGCTGAAGACCTGCTCAGCGGGGCCAATTAATAAAATATCCTTGAAGCTGCCATCGGAGGAAGCCGTAAATTTGACGGCCAGATTGCCTCCCAAGGATTTGATTCGAACATGGTTGAGTTTGTTTTGCTGCCCGTACACCAAAGCACAAGCAGTCACTCCAGTGCCACAGGAAAGGGTTTCATTTTCAACTCCACGTTCATAAGTTCTTACGAAAATTTCATCTTCAGAGATTGGAGAAATAAAATTCACATTAGTACCATCAGGCTGGTAGGTTTTACTGTACCTGATTTCTGCTCCAGAATCCACAACCGGATAGGATGCCACATCGCTTACAAAACGAACATGGTGGGGCGAGCCAGTATTGACAAAATAATCCTGCTCAACTTTTGAGAGCTGATTTACCTCACTCATACCCAATTCTACCAAGCCATCAGCAATTCGTGCTTCATGTGGCCCATCTATGGCAAGGAATTTGGTGTGTTCTTCCACGATGCCCAAGAATTTTGAAAAGGCTACTGCACACCTGGCTCCGTTGCCACACATGCTTTGAGAGCCATCGGAGTTAAAGTATACCATTTCGAAATCAAAGCCTTTTTTGTTTCGGATTAGGATAAGACCATCTGCACCTATTCCGAATTTTCGGTCACAAAGCTGTCTGACCAGCTCAAGGTTTTGGGCATCAAATTGCTCTGATCGATCATCGATCATGACAAAGTCATTACCTGTTCCTTGATATTTATAAAATGATATTTCCATATCCTTGTTTGAAGTATTTTAAAGTAAAATGACGGTTCAAAAACCAATCCATTCTAATATAGAATTACAAACATAACCAACTTGTCATTAATTCGGACGCAATGTCCGAATAATGGTTTTATTTTAAAAGTGAAATACTTAACTTGCTTGGATTCAATAATGGAATTATTGAGAAGAATAACCTAGAGTGTTAATCTATTTTCGAAATAAAATTTTATGTGTAATGAAAAAAGTTTCATTTAATCCTTCTAGAAGGACTTTTATAACACAAAGTACTAAGGCCACTTTGGCAGTGGGCATAGGAAGTAGTGCTATAGGATCTGCTTTCTTAACTGCTTGTGGCGCTGCTAAAGAAGAGGAGGAAGCTGTAAGTTTGAGTACAGGCTTTTCCCAAGCAGGTCTGAATTATGACTATGCAGCATTAGAGCCGAATATCGATGCCATGACCATGGAGATCCATTATACCAAACATGCTGCAGGTTATGCCAGAAAATTAAAGGCTGCCTGCGAAGCTGAAGGTGTGGATATGGAAAAACCATTGGAAGAAGTGTTGATGGGGATTTCTAAATTCAGTACTGCTATGAGAAATAATGGAGGCGGACACTATAATCATGAGCTGTTTTGGAGTATCATGTCTCCAAATGGTGGAGGTAAAGCTTCTGGAGAGTTAGCTACTGCTATTGATGGGACGTTTGGAAGCTTTGATGGTATGGTAGAGGAATTTGAGGCGGCTGCCAAAGGGCGATTTGGTTCTGGATGGGCATGGCTGGTTCTAGATGAAAACAAAAAATTGCAAATTGGTTCTACCCCAAATCAGGATAATCCATTGATGGATGTGTCCGACTTTCAAGGCATTCCATTAATGGGAATAGATGTTTGGGAACATGCCTATTACCTGCATTACCAAAACGAAAGAGGTAAGTATGTGTCAAACTGGTGGAATGTTGTGGATTGGTCAGTTGTGGAAAATCGCTACAATTCTGTCATTTAATACACAGTATAGGAGATTTTTGTAAAGCCGGATAAATTATTTTTATCCGGCTTTTTTCGTTTTTTGCCATTTTTTGAGCTTGCGATAGCCAATAGAAAGGACTTGGTAGGGCTGGTATTGGATTTGTCCTGTATAGAGGGATAGGTATTTACCAATAGATTGGCCAGCATGAAAAAACTTTTGAAAATTTTAAATCAAGGAAACTTGTGTTTGATGCTTGGCCTTGTGATGCTTTCATGTCTCGGATCGGATGAGGATGGGTCAAATGGATATAGTGAATTAAAAATGAACCTTACTGCTACGGCTTCTGAAGATAATATCCATGAGGGCGTGGTGCATGCAGGTGGGATGTTGATAAAGGATTTTGGTCTTGATCTGAGAGATCTCAGCATTGGTTATTTTTCAGAGGCAGGGATTAATGCCGGTTTTGACCGACTGGAGACATTGACTTTTAGTGAGGGTAAGGATGCTTATTCTGGTCCCCATTTTAAATTGGTGGAGGATGGTAACTTACAGTCCAATCTATTGGGGGAAAAAAATGCACCTAATGGTCTTTATCAGGAAGTTACTTTCCAATTGGGAAATTCAACTGGCTCCGGTATTGCTCATTCACTGGACTTGGAGGGGAATTTTGAGGGGAAAACAGTGAAAATATGGACAGAGAATACAGGATGGTTAAAGGCAAGCGCCATCAATGTCAATGCTTATGCTGTTTACACCAATTCGGAATTGACCTTGGTCGTTGATTTTCAGAAATTATTTGAAGGGTTGGATATTAGTCTGGCCCAGGATGGTAACGGTGATGGTAAGATAGAGATAGGTCCAAATAATCTGGATGGTAACCAGTCGCTTCTCTTGATCTTTGAACAAAATTTGCAGGCTGCTTTTCACTTGCAGCAGTGATTTTTCTTTTTGAGTGGTTCTTAATTTTCAAATTTATTTACAAAAATAGGCAGTGATTTTATTTCATATGAGCTGCGAGGTGAATGAAAATGGATCTATCACTTATATACATTGGTTTAGTATTGGTGGAAAGGCTTTTTGTGGACAATATGAAAATTCTTATGATTTGTTTTTACTTTTTGAGATATGATATAGTTTCATATTGTTTGTTTTGAATGATTTTATTGTTCATAATTTCGTCTTATTGACAGAATACGAAATTATATTTACGTTTTTTGGCATTTTGTTTGCCTTGTTATTTGGTGAAGATAAACCAACAGTTTAAACGTTATGAAAAAATCAACTAATAACATTGCGAAATGGATGATGCCCTTGAGTTTGGGCTTAATGATGATGGCCTGTTCTGAAAATGATGAGATGCCAAAGGAAGGTTATAGCCAAGTAACTTTAAAGTCAACAGCACAGGGTGAGTCAGGCAGTTCATCAGAGAATTCCAGAGTGGATGTGGGGGCGATGTCGGTGACATCTTTTCAGGTAGGTACAAAAGACATGGAAATGAAATATGTGTCTCAGGCGGAAATCAATGCAGGGATCAGTATAGGAAATGGGACATTAATGACTAACATAAGTGCTGAACTTGGTTCAGAAGTTTCTCAAGAGAAAAGCCTTTCATTGGTAGCAGATGGAGAAAGCAAGGTAGAAGTGATTGGTGAGGGAGAAACACCCAATGGAAATTATAGCGAAGTGATTTTTAAGCTGTACCAGCATTCTGAAGGAAGTGCTGAAAGCGAAATGGAGAATAAGTCCATGTTGATCATGGGTGAGGTAGAAGGTAAGCCGACCAAGGTTTGGCTTTCAGCCGAAAAGGAACTGAGAGCTGTCGCTGAATCTTCACAAGGTTATAAAGTAGAAGGAAATACAGATATGACCGTTGTCTTTGATATGGAGGCCATGTTTGAGGGAGTGAATATGAGTGCTGCTTTGGATGGTAATTCGGATGGAACAGTGGAGATAGGTCCTGGAAATGTGGATGGAAATAGTGTCTTATATGGTCAGGTAGAAAACAATCTTGAAGGGGCAGTGACGCTAAAGCAACAATAATAAAGGGACTTATTAGCACATGAGATCATTAGGGCCGGAAATTTTTCTGGCCTTTTTTTGTATTTGCTCTCATTTTGATTTTTTTTCGTTGCAAATTATTTAGAGATAAACATTATGAAAGATCCGAAGACTTTAAGTGCCGTAGCTGAATTTCACCAGACCTTTAAACACCCTGTATTGGAGGTGCCGACTTTACCGAATGAACAGCGATCAAAGTTGAGGGTTTCACTCTTGGCTGAGGAGTTAAAAGAGTTGGAAGAAGGAATAAAAAATGAAGATATCGTGGAGGTAGCGGATGCCCTGTGTGACTTACAATATGTATTGGCAGGTGCCGTATTGGAATTTGGACTGACAGATAAGTTCAAAGCGCTATTTGATGAGGTGCAAAGGTCCAATATGAGCAAAGCGTGTAAGTCGGTGGAGGAAGCTGAAGCAACCATGGCCCATTACCGGAGCCAGGGAGTTGATTGCTTTTATGAGCAGGAAGGGGATTTGTACTTAGTTTTCAGAAAAGAAGACCGTAAAACCCTGAAATCTGTGAATTACTCTCCTGCAGACCTAAAGGGAATATTGGGGAAATAAGCAGGTAGTAATTGATGAGGTAAATACAGGAGATAGCACTTTATTACCTTTCCAAAACCACAAGAATGATCGCATTTCTTGTGGTTTTGTGTTTATCGGCTAAATTGCCTAGTAGTAGAATATTGTGGTACTTTAATAATACCGTGAATTTAACGACCCATTGTTATGAAGACTTTTAGAGTAATATTTTGCATGTTGGTTTTAGTTGTTTTTGCCTTTTTGGAGCTTTCTGCCCAAGAGCGCGCCAAAGATCATGGATTTGAATTTGGGGTCATGAAGCGAGGTGAGCTGAACGCTATTACAGATGTAAAAGGAGTATTGGTGGGACATAAAACGCTTATTAGTGGGGATAGTGTGAGAACTGGGGTCACGGCCATCCTTCCACATGGTGGAAATATTTTTCAAGAAAAGGTTCCAGCGGCTGTTTATGTAGGAAATGGTTTTGGGAAATTGGCAGGAAGTACACAAGTGGAGGAGTTGGGAAATATTGAAACCCCTATCGTACTGACCAATACACTTAGTGTAGCAGCTGGTATAGAAGGCTTGATAGATTTTACATTTTCTTTTCCAGAAAATGAGGATGTCCGCTCTGTAAATGCTGTTGTTGGGGAAACCAATGATGGATATTTGAATGATATTCGGGGGAGGCATGTAAAAGCTACAGATGTACTGGAGGCGATAAGCAAAGCCAGTGGAGGTGTTGTGGAGGAGGGCAATGTAGGAGCTGGAACGGGAACAGTGTGCTTTGGTTTCAAGGGGGGAATAGGTACTGCCTCCAGAGAGTTGCCTGCAGAAATGGGAGGATATACTGTGGGGGTATTAGTGCAATCTAATTTTGGTGGTGTCCTTCAGATCGGTGGCTTGCCTGTTGGCAAGGCTTTGGAACAATATGCATTTAAAAACCAACTGGAATCAGCAGATGGTTCCTGTATGATCGTAGTGGCAACAGATGCACCACTGCATGAGAGAAATCTCAAGCGAATTGCAAAGCGGGCCCTTTTGGGTTTGGCTAAAACAGGTGGTATTGCTTCCAATGGTTCTGGAGATTATGTTTTGGCCTTTTCCACAGCCAGAAGTTTGAGGATTCCTTACCAAGCAAAATCAATGGAAAAGCAGGTGATGAAAGTGTTAAGGAATGATGATATGAGCGGTTTGTTTATGGCTACTATAGAGGCTACGGAGGAAGCTATAATCAATTCCCTATTTGCTGCCAAAAGCACAAAAGGATACCAAGGGCATGAGGTTAAGTCTTTACCGGTTAAAAAGGTACTTGAATTAATGAAAGATTGATAGCTGATTTTTATTTGATGCTTCTAGATGTACAATTTTAGATCTTGATCCAGCAAAGACCGCTGTGGTTCTGATGTGATGTAAAAGCTTTGTTGAGGATTATTTTTATTGTCCAATGATCGACATCAAAAATGATTTTTTGTCCTCAGATGTTCCATAGGATATACTGAATACATCCTATTTCTAGTTGGTCATAGAATATTTGAATAGGATTTTAAATCTCTTCAAAATTTTTAACTATTAAATCAGTCAAATATAAGTTGCTATTGGTTGATGGTAGGGATATCTAAGATTGTCTTTTGTGAAAAAATTGTTTTTTATCATTTTGATTTTCAATATTTTCATGAATTGTATTGAAAGCAAAAAACTAATCCTAATATTTATAAACATGAAAAGACGTGAAGCGATGAAGAATGTCGCGCTGATATTTGGCAGTGCTTTATCCGTGTCTACATTGACTGTTTTTCAGCAAGGGTGTACCCGATCCAAAGATGCGGCGACGGGGGTGTTTACTGCTGAGGATGCGCAGTTGATGTCTGAGATTGGAGATATTATCATTCCAGATACGCCGGATTCCCCCGGAGCAAAAGCGGCAGGTGTGGGACCACTTATGGTGACACTTTTGGAAGATTGCTATTCTCAGGAAGACAGGGAGAAAGTATCTGCATTTTTGGTTCATATTGAAAATGAGAAAGATTTCTCGGGTTTGGCGGCAGGAGAACAAGTTTCCCTTGTAGCGGAAATTGATGCGAAGGTCTATTCTAAGGGAAATGACCTTGAGGAAGCGTTGACCAGAGGATATAAAATTGTTAAAGAATTGACACTTTTTGGATACTTCAGTTCAGAAATTGGCGCAACACAAGCATTGAGATATAAGTTGGTGCCGGGCAGGTATGATGGATGTGTGGATTATCATCCTGGAGATAAAGCTTGGGCCTAAAAAAAAAATAACATCATGAATTTAAATATTAAGGCAAATAAAGAGAATACATACGATGCCATTGTGGTAGGATCAGGAATCAGTGGTGGATGGGCCGCGAAGGAATTGGCCGAAAAAGGACTGAAGACATTGGTGCTTGAGCGAGGTAGAAATGTAGAGCATATCAAAGATTATCCCACTACCAACCTTAACCCATGGGAAATGGACCATCATGGTTGGACTACCAATGAGATGCGGGAAAAGCATCCTATTCAAAGTAGGTGCTATGCCTTTGGCGAAGCCACTGAGCATTTTTGGGTAGACGATAATGAAAATCCTTATAATGAGGTAAAACCGTTCAACTGGTTGAGAGGATACCATGTAGGTGGTAGGTCTTTGATGTGGGGTAGACAGTGTTATCGACTAAGTGATATTGATTTCTCCGCCAATGCTAAAGATGGTTTTGGAGTGGATTGGCCAGTGAGGTATAATGACATTGCTCCATGGTACGAATATGTGGAGAAGTTTGCCGGAATTTCCGGTCAGGCAGAAGGGCTTCCGCAGCTTCCTGACAGCCACTTTCTTCCTGCAATGGAAATGAATTGTGTAGAGAAGCATGTGGCACAAAGAATAAAAGAAAAATTTGACGATAGGATTATTACCATTGGTAGGGCAGCTCATGTTACCCAGTCTCATAATGGCCGGGGACCTTGTCAATATAGAAATTTATGTTCTAGAGGCTGTCCTTTTGGTGCTTATTTTAGCAGTAACTCTGCTACTTTGCCAGCGGCCATGAAAACCGGTAATATGACCTTGAGACCTTTCTCCATTGTAACGGAAGTGCTTTACGATAAAGAATCAGGTAAGGCTACTGGTGTAAGGATCATGGATGCTGAGACCAAGGAGTATGTGGAGTATTACGCAAAGATTATTTTCCTTAATGCTTCTACATTAGGTACAAGTTGGGTTTTATTGAACTCTGTTTCTGATGCCTTCCCTAATGGACTGGGGAATGGCAGTGAGCAAGTGGGACACAACCTGATGGATCATCATTACGGTGTGGGTGCATCCGGAAAATTTGATGACTTCAATGATAAGTATTTCTATGGCCGTCGACCAAATGGAATTTATGTTCCTAGGTTCAGGAATATTAGTGAGTCTACCATGAGAGATGATTATGTGCGCGGTTTTGGCTATCAAGGTGGAGCTAGCCGCGGCAGGGGCAATGGAGGTGCAAAAGGTATCGGTGCGGAGTTTAAAATGTCCAAGACCGAACCCAGAGATGAATGGAGTTTTGGAATTGGTTCTTGGGGTGAGCATTTGCCTTATTACGAGAACAAGGTTACCCTTAATCATGATAAATTGGATGCTAATGGTTTGCCTACTTTGGATATCGATTGTGAATTCAAGGAAAATGAAATGGTCATGAGAAAGGATATGCGCCAAAGTGCCATTGATATTCTTGAGGCTGCTGGTGCCAGGGATATTAGTTCTTATGATAGTGCCCCACCTCCAGGTCACTGTATCCATGAAATGGGTACTGCCAGAATGGGCCGGGACCCTAAGACTTCCGTATTGAATGGATTCAATCAGATGCATGAAGTTCCCAATGTTTTTATTACAGATGGTTCTTTTATGACATCTTCTGCTTGTCAAAATCCATCCTTGACCTATATGGCCTTTACTGCTAGGGCCGCTGATTATGCAGTTAAGGAGTTGAAAAAGCAGAATTTGTAAAAAGCCTGGCCCATTACGGGTAAATTAGGCTGGTAAATATATTGATTTACATGATTTTATGTATTTACTAAAACACCATGAATATTTAGTTTTGTTCTAATTATTTGCGGTTGTTTGACTTGTCCCCTGTTCGGAATGTTCCGATCAGGGGATTTTTTTTATGGTCCAATTTCCTTAATTTGAAACTAAATAGCTCCCTTTCTATTGTGAAAAAAATATGGTGGTTTGTTTTTGCTCTTCTATCTATAATGATAGGAGTTTATCCTCTTGTTTATATTTTCATGGGGGATCGGGATATTGGTTTTTTGGGTACGAAAAGCTTGGTGCTACTCAATAGTTTTTCATGGAATCTGGGCTTTTATATCCATATAGTTTTTGCAGGGATAGCTTTGTTGATCGGTTGGATTCAGTTTAGTGTAACAATTAGAAACGAGCATATAAAAATTCATAGGACCATTGGGCGATTTTACGTGATGTGTGCTTTGCTCGGTGCTTTAGCAGGTATTTATCTGGGCTTTTATGCAACAGGAACTTGGCTCACCAAGATGGGATTTGTGCTACTGGGGATTTTTTGGTTGTCAAGCACTTTTGCTGCTTATTTTTATATATTGAGAAAAGAGCTTATTCGTCATCAAAAGATGATGGTCTATAGTTATGCCCTTTGCTGGGCAGCAGTAACCTTAAGGATATATTTACCTTTTTTGAATATTATTTTTTCTGAATTTATTACTGCTTATACTATTGTGGCTTGGTTGTGCTGGGTTCCAAATATGGCGATGGCTTGTTGGATTAATCGTAGAACCGACCGGAAAATAAGTGATCCAATATTTTAATTCTGTTATGGCTTTGAATTCGAAAGTAATGGGTGTAGCTTAATGTTTTAGTTTTTAATTAATTCTATACAATGAAAAATCTTTTTGTTGCATTTGGTCTTTTGTTTGCTCTTAATTCTTGTATTAAAGTTCGCTATGAGTCGAAGAATGTTTCAAAGGAAGAGTATAAGCTTGAAACTTCTTCCTCGGGAAATGGAAATTCTACTAACCAAAGTACTTTAGCTTCTGTAGCCCTTCATGATCCAGATGCAGAGGTTCGAAAAATTGCCGTTCGTAAAGTGAAAACACAGTCTACTCTTTCTTCAGTGGCACTTCATGATCAAAATTCGGAAGTTCGTAAGATTGCTGTAGAGAGACTGGTTATCCAGTCATCTTTGTCATCGGTAGCCCTTCATGATCCAGATGCAGAGGTACGTAAAATAGCTGTTGGTAAAGTAAAAACACAGTCTACTCTTTCTTCAGTGGCGCTTCATGATCAAAATTCGGAAGTTCGTAAGATTGCTGTAGAGGGACTAGCTATCCAGTCGTCTTTGTCATCGGTAGCCCTTCATGATCCAGATGCAGAGGTTCGAAAAATTGCCGTTGGTAAAGTGAAAACACAGTCTACTTTGTCTTCTGTAGTTCTCCATGATCCAGATGCTGGAGTTAGAAAATTGGCAGTTGAGCTTTTAGAATAGATATTAGATTATCTTTTGGTAGCAGATAGCATCCGGTCTTTTCCATGTAGATCTTTGTGAATGGACACTTCTAAATAACCCATTTCTTTAACTAGCTCAATCATTTCCTCACCAAGGGCCTCGTTGATTTCAAAATAGAGCTTGCCTCCGGGCTTAAGTGCCTTTAATCCCTTTTGGGCGATCGTTCTATAGAAAATCAGAGGATCATCATCTCTGACAAAAAGTGCCAAATTCGGTTCATGGTCAAGGACGTTACTTCGCATCATAGACTTTTCAAGATCGCGTACGTAAGGAGGATTGCTGACCAATATATCCAAATCCTTTGCAGGGATTTCATCATTTAAAATGTCGGCTTGGTAAAAGTTGATTTTAGCATTTAGCCTTGATGCATTATCTTTAGCTATTGCTAATGCATCAGTACTGATGTCCAAGGCTTGTACTTCAGACTGTGGCATTTCCAAGGAAAGTGAGATCGGAATACAGCCTGAACCTGTTCCAATATCCAATATCTTTAAATTAGGCTGTTGATTTTCCTGAATAATAAGGTGAACTAACTCTTCTGTCTCATTTCGGGGAATTAAAACTTCAGGAGATACTTTAAATTCACGGCCGTAAAAAGGGGCGAGCCCAAGAATATATTGAATGGGTTTTCCGGATTCTAAATCTTTTAGGGCCAGATAAAGTGCCTCAGGTACTTCAGTGATTGCTTTGTCCCTAATGATGTCCGCCCGGCTTAATCCAAGAAAATGTTCTAAGAGCCAAAATACCAATTGTTGAGCCTCTGGATCTGGGTAAATACTTAGAATTTTGGAATGGGAAGAATTATAAAGTTGCCTGGTAGTGATCATAATTTCTGAGAGTTGATCTCTTCTAGTTAAATGCTTTTAAAATTTAGAGGCCTTGAAGGTTGATTTAAATGTTTTATATAAATCTGTAAGGACTAATATCCTTCGCTGAGGGATTAATCAAACAATTCCAGTAAAGAATCTCTGTTCAATTCGCTCAGAATACTTTCTCCCTCTCCAATTACCTCTTTGGATAATTTTTTCTTAGCTTCTTGCAACTGTATGATTTTTTCCTCCACGGAGTTTTTGCATATCATTCTATAGGCAAAAACATTTTTTTTCTGCCCCATCCTGTAGCAACGGTCAATGGCTTGGTTTTCGGTTGCGGGATTCCACCATGGATCCACAATGTACACATAATCAGCAGCAGTCAAATTTAGTCCTGTTCCTCCTGCTTTCAAACTGATAAGGAACACCCTGGTATCTTCGTTTTCTTGGAAATGGTTTACCCTGTTTTCACGTTCCTTCATGCTGGTTTTTCCATCCAGATAGACGTAAGAAACCTGTTTCTCCGCAAGCTTTTTAGTAATCTGTTCCAGCATTTTTACAAACTGGCTGAATATTAATATTTTGTGTTCTCCGGTCTTTTCTAGGATATGCTCTAGCAACAGGTCGATTTTAGCAGATTCTTGGTTTTCTTCTCCGTTTTTGACCAGTGCTGTGGCATCGCAGATCTGTCTTAGCCGGGTAAGTCCTTCTAATACATACATTTTGGAATTTTCAGGGCCGTCTTCTTCAAACTTTTTCAGCAGGAAATCCCTGTATTCGTTCCTGTAGGCGTCATAGAGCTTGCGCTGGGTTTTGCCCATTTCGCAGTAAAGGTATTCCTCGGTTTTGTCAGGCAGCTCAGTGAGCACTTCCTCCTTGGTACGCCTGAGGATAAAGGGAGCAACCTTTTTTCGTAATTCGACGGTCAATGCTTCATCACCACCGTTTTTGAACTTATTGGCATAGTCACGCTTAAAGGCAGCCATGGTACTGAAGAATCCAGGGTTGACAAAGTTCATTTGGGCAAAGAGCTCCCCTATATTGTTTTCGATGGGAGTACCCGAAAGTGCGATTTTTAAGTTGGACTTTAACTGCACCAGGGCTTTGTGTCGGAGGGAAGAGATGTTTTTGATGGCCTGAGATTCGTCCGCCACGATCAGTTCAAACTTTATTTGCTTTAACAGTTCGATGTCGTTGATGACGACCCCATAGCTGGTCAGAATCAGGTCATGTTTACTAAATTCTCCCGGGTCATCATAACGCTGTCCGTGATGGATAAAATAATCCAGATGGGGAGCAAATTTTTCCAGCTCATTTTTCCAGTTGAACAAGAGGGTGGTAGGAGCCACTACCAATACATTGCAGGCTTTTTTATGCTCTTTCAGTTGGCAGATTAGGGCAATAAGCTGAAGGGTTTTGCCCAACCCCATATCGTCAGCCAATATGCCTCCCCAGCCATAGTCTTTTAGGAAGTTTAGCCAGTTGAGGCCTTGTTGCTGATAGGTTCTAAGACTGGCGACGAGTTTTTTTGGAGGCTTGGTTTGTTCAATTTTGGTGAATGAAGCCAGTTTTTCCTTTTTCTCGGCTATTTCCTGAAGAATTTTTTTATGTTCGAGGGGATCAGCCAGTTCACCAATCAGGTCAAAATGAGTCTTGGAAACTTTCAGGCTCTCCTTTTCTTGCAGGGAGGAGCGGAACAGCTTTCCAAATTTTTCAAGCCATTGTTCCGGCAATATCCCGAGTGTTCCATCGGAGAGTTCGATATAGTTGCTGCCCTGTTCGACAGCCTTTTTTAGATCTTTTAGGCGGACTTTATTATTGCCAAAGGCTACTTCCAGGTTGGCTTCAAACCAATCGGGTTTGGTGTCCAGTTTAAACTGCACTGCAGCCTGATGGGGAGAAAACCTGAAGTTTTTTAAGGTGTCAAGACCAAAAACCTGAACACCTACTTTCTTTACGTTTTCAAAAACCTTCAAAAACCAATAATCCTCCAGAAATTCTTCAAAATTCAAATATAGGAAACCTTGGGAACCCTGCTTTTCGAAACTTGGATGCATGCCCTTCAAGAAGGTGACATAGTCATTTTCTTCATCTTTGTCCGTTGCGTATATGATCTGGTTGGAATGATCTATAAGGGTGGATTCCTCCATGGGATTAGAGTCCATGCTGTTTTCATAGCGCAAAATGGGTCTGAAAATGACAAAATTGCCCATTTCTGAAATGTACAACTGCTTGCTTGGTTTTGAGGAAGGTTCTTTGGTTTCCATGTGACCTGCCGGATAGCTGACCGTAAAATTCTTGGACAGTGGCAGGATGAGATTTTCTTCGAGTTCTTTCAGGTTTTTTTCGGAAAACCGTATCAATGGAGCTGCCCAAAAAGAGGTCAAGGCCTTGATGGCTTTTGGAGAGTCGAAAAACAAATAGTTGCTGTCTTTGTGGATCAGATAAAACTCTGATAACTCCAGATGGTTTTTGATTTCATTGAAAGGATAATCCTGATCCCCGAAAGTGAGAAGGGGTTGTAATTCATAGATTCCACGGACCTGGTCAATTTTAAAACTAAGAGAAGCTTTAATGGGATCCAGAGGAAATAGGTCAGACGGCCGGGGTTTGTTGTCATGGTAATATCCATGAATCTCTAGGATATGCAAAGGAATAGTGGAGGTATCGATCAAGTCAAGGATCTTGCTATAAGTAGAAAGATAGTTGGTGTCGTTTTTTTCTTTGACGAATAGCCTGTTGATCCTATCGATTTTGCTCTGCAGCTCATGAAGTCCTCTACGGTAGCTTAGGGTGAAATCTTCGGGGTCATCCAGCCAAGAAAGCTTGGTCTTGAGAAGTTTGGGGGATTTCTTAGTGCCTTTTCCTTTAATAAGCTTTATTTTTATCAAAGAACGATTATTGGAGTCTACCATTAGGACTATTCCCGGATTAAAGATGTCCGTATTTTCATTTTCTCCATTATCCAGAAGTGCTCCTGATCCCCATTGCTCAATAGGGGAGAAGACCTTATTCCCAAGAAAATTGCATAGCATTTTAGGTTCATAGAGCCCTTCAAGTTTTCCCTTAGGAATGACCGACAATTCTTCCCCGTCAAATGAAACATCAAAAAGGTTTTCGATTTTATCTTCAATTTTTTCCAAGCCATGTAAGTCAAGGACACGCTGCATGATCTTCTTTCTTTCCGTGTTTTTTAGGAATTTGAGATCTTGGGGATATTGTTGTATTCTGTTAGCGAACCAAGCTAAGGCTATTTTTGTAAGGTAAGGCTTTTTGTAATTGCAATTTATATTGATATGCTCTTTGAAGGCCTTTATGGTCAGTTCATAAGTATGGTGAAAATCTGTGAGTTCATATTTTAGGGAGTTTTTGCCTGCACTGATATTTTCTAAATTTAGATACTGGGCTTGCTGATGCTTGTGATCTAAATGTTTCAGGATAGCTGCTGCTACATTATCAGTCTTACAGTCTATTTCAAGAGGCATCTCAAGGGCGCCTGAAAGGGAATCGTCATATGTGGGGCCCCTTTCGAGAAGGTAATAGATTGCCGAAGCGATATGCTTACAATGGTTATAGTCCATATAAGCCATACACTCACAATAATAACCATCCATGCCGAAAAAATTTGTTTCAGAATGCCATTTTTCTTGAATAAGGGTTTCATTTCCATATATGATTACTTCATACTCAGGCACCTCATTTCCCTCAACAAGAAACTGGAATACATTTTCTTCAGGATCATATTCTGAAAATCTACAACCACCATTAGAAAAAAGGCTATATCCCTTATTTAAACTCGCTTTATTGAAGTAATGAAGTGAGTCTTTTAGGTTTTTTTTTAACTTAGGGGATAGTTTATTGGGCATGTTAGAGTTGGTTTTACAAATAATGCCACAAATTAATTCCCTTTAGTGAATTTAGAAAAGAAGAAGAGTTTATTCTTTTATATATTGAAAAGACAGGTATGACCCTGTCTTGATGATTACCATTTTCCTCTCTTTTTTCCTTTTTTGTGATATTTGGGATGATAGCCATTGTGATTTTTAATATGGCCCGGAGGGACTTTTTTATAGCTTCTTTTGTAATGATGACCATGATCATATACCATGCAAGAACTTGTCCCTATTGAAATTAGGAAGAATATGGCTAAAGGAAGTCCGATATGTCTGAATAATTTTTTCATACTCCATGAAAATCAATAATCAGACCAAAATCATTTAATGCGTAGTTTGTTTCTGTATTTGAGGGTTTTGTATCTATAGGGTCGTTGTTTGTTGATTTTGTAATTCGTCCTTGAGCATCACATATTGATAGATATCTCCCACTTTGTCATTTTTGATAAAAGCATTTTTTAAGATTGCTTCTTCCTGAAAGCCTGCTTTCTGGATCACACGCATGCAGGGGATATTAAAGTCGTAAATAGTTGCAAATACCCGATAAACAGGGAATTTTTCGAAGAGGTGATGCACAAAAAGTTTGGTGGCTTCCGTAGCAATTCCCTGCCCCCAGTAGGCTTGACCTATCCAGAAACCAATTTCCATATTGGTACGTAATTCATCCTTGCCCTTTTCTGCGCCAATGGCTCCTACCAGTTCTCCATTTTTCTCAATGGCAAAATTTTGTGGAGGATTGAATTTTATATTGTGTTCTATCCATGCACGGGCATCATGTATGGTGTAGGGCTGTGGAAAACTATCCTTCAGATTTTTCGCAACTGCAGGGTTGTTGGCCATGGGATACAGTTTGTGGAAGTGCTGGCCTCCCCAGGATACTAATGCTATGCCCTTGTTTCCTTCGATTCTCATATTAGGTAAATGATAGATTATATAGTGTTCGGAATAATCCGAATACACTACATATATCATACCCAAAATGATCCTTACAGCTGAAAATCAAGCATGAGATAGAAAAGATTGACTGTCAGTGAAAAAAAAATGTGTATTTGTGTAAAAAAAAAGCATGGAGATCAATCCTCCATGCCACTGTTCTTGAGTCTTTCAGCATTTTCTGCAAATCGCAGCGCACTGATAAATTCCTCGATATTTCCTTCTACTACATCTGGAAGGTTGTAAACGGTTTTGTTGATCCTGTGATCGGTAACCCGGCTTTGTGGATAGTTATACGTTCTGATCTTGTCAGAACGGTCACCGCTGCCCACCATGGATTTTCTCTGCGCACCCACGGCTTCATTGTGCTTGGCCAGTTCAATTTCATAAATCCTGGACCTAAGTACCTTTAGGGCTTTTTCAAAGTTTTTGATCTGGGATTTCTGATCCTGACAAGTTACTACTATTCCAGTTGGTTCGTGTGTCAACCTAACTGCAGAATAGGTGGTGTTCACGGACTGACCTCCTGGCCCAGAAGAACAGTAAGTATCCTTTCGTACATCGTTCATATCGATCTGCACATCTACATCTTCCATTTCAGGCAAAACAGCAACAGTAGCCGCTGAAGTATGTACCCTGCCTTGGGTTTCTGTGGCGGGTACCCTTTGGACACGATGGACTCCAGACTCATATTTAAGCATGCCATAAACATCAGCCCCGGAAACAGTACTGATAATCTCTTTATAACCTCCTGCTGAGCCGAAGGTCAAATCGAGAATGGTCAGGTTCCAATTTTGTTTTTCAGCAAAACGCTGGTACATTCTGAAAAGGTCACCGGCAAAAATAGCGGCTTCATCCCCTCCTGTCCCACTTCGGATCTCAAGGATACAGTCTTTGGAATCATTTGGATCTTTTGGGATCAGCATTTGCTTGAGGTCCTTTTCCAATACTACCTGCCTGTCTTTTAATTCATCAAGTTCGGCCTTGGCCATGTCCCTAAAATCTGGGTCTTTTTCATTTTCGAGTATCTCTTTTGAACTGTCTATATTTTCGAGTACCAGTTTATATTCATCATAAACGGCGACTATTTTTTCCAAGTCTTTATATTCCTTGGTGAGCTTTGTGTATTTACTCATATCCGCCATGGCATCTGGCTGAATGATCAGCTGTCCGACTTCTTCAAAGCGGTCCTTTATGTGCTCTAACTTATCAAGCATAATTTCAATTTCTTTTCAATCATCAAAATTAAGAAAATAAGTGGGATTCTAGTATGGACAAGCGCCTATCTGTGAATCTCTGATATTTTGATTTAGCTGGGCTTGGATTTAATTGCCGAAGAAAAATCCATTAACTTTAAGTATAAATTAGCGCAGTAATGAAGAGATTATTGATACTTGGCGTGTTCGCTTCGGGGATCATGGCCTGTAATTCTGAAAAACACGTGGATAAAGAGGTTTTGGAAGAGGTCAACCAGTCCATGGAAATCAAAAAAGTCAGTGAGGTAGATATCCTTAATAAAGCGATGGAATGGGGTGATGAGATCAGTGGAGCGGCTCAGGAGGAGCTCATGACTAAATTACTAAGCACCATTGAAGAAAAGGGAGTATCGGAAGCCATTGCCTTTTGTAATGTGGAAGCATTGCCCGGTTTGAAAAAGCTGAGTGATGATTATGGGGTCAAAATTAGACGTGTGTCTCATGACTATAGGAATCCTGAGGACCAGCCGGGTGAGATGGAGGAAATGCTGCTGCAGGCCTATGAGTATAATGAAGAAAATGATATCGCCAATACCACCAATGTGCAAGAATTGCCAGGTGGAGAAGTGCTTTTATATACCAAAGCCATAAAAATTCCCGGAAAACTTTGTCTGAACTGTCATGGAGCACCAGGTAAGGATATTACTGAGGAAACTTTGGCCAAATTGAATGAACTATATCCAGAAGATAAAGCCAAGGGGCATGAAGTAGGTGATCTAAGAGGGATGTGGAGTATAGCCATTCCCAAAAAAGAAGTGGTGAAGAAATTATAATTCCTGTGCCATTTAGATCATTTCCCCAATCCAAAAGGGCTTAATGGAGTTAAAGGTCACCGTGCCTTCTGTCGTTTCTACAAAGGTGGCATGGCTGATTTTTATCAATTGCGTTTCATTGGCGCTTTTCATTTCTACAAGGCTTCCTTCAGCAGCATGGATTTGCAGAGCACTTTCAGGAAACCATTTTTTAAAGGATTTTTCCTTGACAGGAAAATACCGGATAGGACCATCAAAGATGACAATGTTCAAATAGTCCAATTTTTCTTCCAAATCAAAAACTTTCAGGTGTTCGAAGCCAATAATATTTACCGCCGAATGCTTGGAAGCGATCAAATATTGCAGCCCTTCATTAAGGAAGTCATTGTTTTTGACAGTGAGGAATTTAACGGGGTACTGCTCTTCCAATAGATGCAGGTTTTCTCTTTGGAATTCAGTAGAAGCCAAAATCACATCAATTTTGATGCCCCAGGAAATAACCGTTTCTATGGCTTCCTGTGCGACCAAGACCGTTGGTACCCATTCCAGCAAGGAGGATAATTGGTTAAAACTATAATCTTGCGTGTCGAGAATCAATAGTGCCGGCTCTTGTTGCTCTTTTACAAAATGATGGGAGGACATGTTTTGATTTAATGATAAAGCTGTAAGGATTGGTAATGTACTAATGAGAGGCTAAAATAGGAAAATATCATAGCAATATTACCTTTCTTTCTAGGATAGTCTTGAATGATGGACATGATCTCAAAAGATCTCCTGAAGTAAGGCCTTAATGTGTCTCTAAAATCTGAAATTTCTGCTACATACAGAAAAAGCCATTTTGCGAAATAATCAATAAACTGGTAGTTTTTTTTTACTTTTAAGCTGTCAAAAGCACCTTAGATAAAAACCATTGATAACCAGGAAGTGTTATTGTTCCTGATAAACAAATAAGACCACAATTACCATGAAATTAGCTAAACCATTTAACTTCAAAAAGTGGATTGATGATAATAGACACCTTTTGAAGCCACCGATCGGTAATCAGCAAGTTTATAAGGGCAATGATGACTTTATAGTGATGGTCGTGGGAGGCCCCAATTCCCGTAAAGATTATCATTATAATGAAGGGGAAGAGTTTTTCTATCAGCTAGAAGGAGATATTGTCCTTAAAGTAATAGAAGATGGTGAGCCCAAGGACATAGCGATAAAAGAAGGGGAGATTTTCCTGCTTCCACCAAGGGTGCCCCACAGTCCAAGAAGGCCTGCCAATACCATAGGTTTGGTCTTTGAGCGTTATAGAAGAGAAGGTGAGAAGGATGGTTTTATATGGCACTGCGAAAATTGCGGAAATAAGCTTTATGAAGAATACCATGAAGTAACTGATATCGTTAACCAGTTGCCTCCCATCATGGAGAGATTCTGGAGCAATCCGGAGCACACCACTTGTACTCAGTGTGGGACTAAGATGGAGAAATAGGCTTTCGGTACATTTACTGTACAGCGAATAATACGAAATTTTAATCAAAACCATGATTTCTTACGAATACAGCCTTGACTTTGCCAAGAAGATGGATGCTGAAGATCCCTTAAAGGATTTTCAGGAACAGTTTCTTTTTCCCAAAATTGATGGGAAAGCAGCTATATATTTCTGTGGAAACTCATTGGGTTTGCAGCCTAAAACGGTCGAAGCATATGTGCAAAGAGAGCTTCATGCTTGGGCTGATAAGGCGGTAGATGGGCATTTTGACGGGGAGCAACCTTGGTTTTCTATTCATACTCGCGCCAAAAAGGCTTTGTCCAAAATTGTAGGTGCGCAGGAAGAAGAAGTCGTGGTAATGAATAGTTTGACCAGCAACCTTCATGCTTTGATGGTTTCCTTTTACCGACCTGAAGGCAAAAGGTTTAAAATTTTGACGGAGGCGGGAGCATTTCCTTCTGATATGTATATGTTGGAGAGCCAAGTAAAGTTTCATGGCTATTCGCCAGAGGATGCAATCATAGAAATAGCACCAAGAACTGGAGAACATACGCTCAGGACTGAGGATATTTTAGCCACTATTTCGGATCATGCAGATGAGCTTGCGTTGGTGATGATGGCAGGTCTGCAATATTATACCGGTCAGGTCTTTGATATGAAGCGCATAACCGAAGCAGGACATGGTGTTGGTGCCTTGGTGGGCTTTGATCTAGCGCACGCAGCAGGTAATTATCCATTGGCTTTACATGATTGGGAGGTGGATTTTGCTGCTTGGTGTAGCTATAAGTATTTGAACTCTGGCCCTGGAAATGTAGCAGGGATTTTTGTGCATGAGAAATTTGCTGATAATAAAGAGTTGAATCGGTTTGCAGGTTGGTGGGGTCATGAAGAGCAGGAGCGTTTCATGATGGAGAAGGGGTTCAAGCCGATGTATGGCGCTGATGGTTGGCAGACTTCCAATGGCAATGTACTGGGGATGGCTGCCCATCAAGCATCTTTGGATGTTTTTGAGCAGGCAGGAATAGACAGGTTGAGAGAAAAGAGCGTGTTGTTGACGGGGTATTTGGAATATCTGATTCAAAGAATCAATGGAGAAAGTGGGATATTGGAAATAATTACTCCTCAGGATCCAGCAGAAAGAGGCTGCCAATTGTCCTTATTGATCCATAAGGGGGGCAAGGCTGTTTTCGATGAGTTTTATAGAAATGGAATCCTTGGTGACTGGAGAAATCCAAATGTGATCAGACTTGCTCCTACACCATTGTACAACAGCTTTGAGGAAGTCTATCGTTTTGCACAGATTTTGGAACGATCTTTGGCAAAATTTACTTAAGTGAATAAATTTCAAACCTATTTTATATTAACCTATTAAACTGATTTTGAACCGATGAGGAATAATGATGTAAGCATTATTGGAGCAGGGTTGATTGGTTCTCTTTTGGGAATTTACCTGAGAAAAAAAGGACTGGATGTTAGCTTGTATGAAAAGCGTTCCGATCTCAGGGATAAAAAGAATGTTCCTGAAGGAAGGTCCATCAATATGGCCTTAAGTGACCGTGGCTGGAAAGCTTTGGATAAAATTGGCCTAAGGGAAAAAGTGGCCCCAATGGCCTTGCCCATGTACGGACGGAGTATCCATGATGAACATGGAGACACTTCCTTTTTGCCATATGGGAAGGAAAACCAGGCGATATATTCCATTTCCAGACGAGATTTCAATGAACTGTTGATCAATGAGGCGGAGAAAAGCGGAGTAAATATATTTTTTGACCATTTCTGTGAAGAGATAGATATTTCAAAAACTACTTTGAACTTTTCCTATGCAGATGGGCAGAGGATTGGAAAGGAATCGGATGTGATCATCGGTGCTGATGGTGCATACTCATCCTTGCGTGATGCTATGCAGAAGCAAACAAGGCTGAACTATAAGCAAGAGTATATTTCTCATGGGTATAAGGAATTGACGATACCGGCAACAGCCGATGGTGAGTTTGCTATGGATCCCCAAGCCTTACATATTTGGCCGCGGGGTTTATTTATGTTGATTGCTTTGCCCAATCCCGATAAGTCATTTACTTGTACGTTGTTTTTGCCCTTTGAGGGGGAAAAGGTATGTTTTGATAAAATCAATGACAAAAGTGACTTGGAAAGTGTTTTTAGAACTTTCTTTAATGATGCCTTTGAATTAATGCCGAATTTGTCAGATGAGTTTTTCAATAATCCCACAAGCTCAATGATCAATGTGGAGTGCTTCCCGTGGCAAAAAAATAAGTCTTTGTTGATCGGGGATGCTTGTCATGCCATGGTTCCATTCTTTGGACAAGGAATGAATTGTGGGTTTGAGGATTGTTTCATCCTGGATGAACTGATTGAGAAATTTGGTACTACTTCCTGGGAGCTGGTCTTTGAGAAATTCCAGAAAATCAGAAAACCCGATACAGATGCCATTAGTCAGATGGCAAGGGATAATTTTGTAGAAATGAGGGATAGTGTAGCCAATCCGAAGTTTATTATCCGTAAGAAAATAGAGGCAAAGCTGCATGAGCTTTATCCTCAAGACTGGGTACCATTGTATACGATGGTGACTTTTTCGGATATGAAATATGCCGATGCTTATGCTCAAGGGCAATTGCAGAATGAAATTATGGATAAGGTCATGAGTGATCCGGGGATTACCCATAATTATAAGAATATCAATTATGAGGAAATAATAAATTTGGTAGAGACTGCCAGAATGGTGTAAGAATAAAAAAAATCCCGGTGATCGCCGGGATTTTTTTTATCGATACCTGTTTTTCTTATTGATTTGGGCATCCATGGAGATTTTTCCAGGGCCTGTGAAGAATAATACCACGTACATTACTAGGTACAGCAGTGATTTTTCTTTTACACTAAAGGGATCTGCTCCATGTACCATAAATGCCGCTGTGGTCATGGTGAAGATAAGTGGAATAAGAACCCACCTACTCATAAAGCCAAGGGCCAAAAGGATGGCGCAGAAGAATTCCGCAAAAATGGCCAATTGTAACGAAACAGCAGGGCCTAATCCAAATGGGTCTGAAAATTTTGTGAGGTACTCACTGAAATTGGCAATTTTTGACCAGCCATGAACCATCATCATCCCTGCAGCACTTAATCTGAGGATCAAGAGAGCCAGGTTTTGAGAAATTGGGCTATGTGAGAAAAGTAATTTTTTCATTATGAAAAGCTGATTTTATTTTGCTTATAATATCAACGCGTATTTGATTAAACTATTGGGCAATGTCCAGGCTTAATACAGGGATTTGCTATTTGTGGCTTTTTATTGGTTATATTAGGCTCAGGCCCATAGGTTATCAGGATAGTCGCCCTGTTCATGTAAACTCTTAAGTGCCTGGACCACGACTGGTTTATCTTCAGGATAGGTGACACCAAACCAGGTTTTGCCTCCTTCAAGAATAGCGATATTCGCTTTCTTTTTCTCTATTAAGGCATTGGCTACGGTTGGGATATAAAATTCTGATTTAATATTGTCTTTGTTATCTGCAAGGAAATTTCTCCACAGGCTTTCTGTTTCTTCAAAGAATGAAGGATGGAAGCCCCAGCAATTCATGGAAACCGGCGTGTCTGTTGGAATTTCTAATTCTTGGTCATTTTCACGGCTAAGGATTTTGTTCCCTTCTTGGGAAATGGCCGTTCTTTCTGTCATTCCCATCAATTGCATATTACCGTTAGTTTCGCAAACCCCACGGCTGACAGTGCCGTTTTCCGATAGTACGTTTTGAATGGCATAGCCTACCATGCAGTGTAAATCCTGTTTTACACCGTTTTGAAGAAATTCACCCAAGACCTGAAAAGCTTCTTTACCGTAAAAGTCATCTGCATTAATTACTGCAAAGGGTTCCTTGATGGCATCCTTTGCACATAATACAGCATGACCAGTGCCATATGGTTTTTTTCTTTCGGCATTTCTATATTCCATAGGGACCATACTGTCCAAGGACTGAACAACAAAGTCTACGGCTATTTTTCCTTCTAGCTTAGGTAAAAAAATCTCTTTTACCAATTCCAAAATCTCTTTGCGGACAATAAAAACAACTTTCCCAAAGCCTGCTCTTATCGCGTCATATATGGAATATTCTATTATTGTTTCCCCTTTTGGGCCAAAGCCATCGATTTGCTTATTCCCTCCGTATCTGCTACCAATCCCCGCAGCAAGGATCAAAAGTGTTGGTTTATTCATGAAATTGAAAGTTTCTTGATAGTCTGGTTTGTTTTGGTGCCTAAAATTAAGACAATCTTTTAAAGTGACCATGTTGGTAGTCAAAAATTAGACCGATTTCCAAATAATGCTAAAAACCACTTGTTTATTGCCAAAACTCACGGTTATCTGAGTTTTTGGTTTTAAAAATGACTTATTTTTAATGGTTTTGTTAAAAAAAATAAAAAATATGGGTTGTAAATTAATCTGTATTATTAGATTTGTGAGCAATTCAGTTAAAAAGTGGTTAAAAAACAACCGTGTAGTTTGTCAGTATAATTAATATGAAAAAAGTAGAAGCGATTATTAGAACATCTCGATTTGAGGTGATTCACAAATGTATTGCTGCCCTGGGAGTGAAATTCCTTACTTTTTATGAAGTTAAAGGTATGGGGCTAGAGCATGCAAAGATTGAGAAGTATAGGGGAGTAGCTTATGAACCTACTTATATCCCTAGAACCAAGTTGGAAATTGTGGTTACGGAGGATCTGGTAGATTCAGTGATCAAATGTATCCTGAAAGAGGGCCGGACTGGTGAAATCGGAGATGGTAAAATCTTCGTTACTGATGTACTTGAGGCCTATAGGGTAAGAAATGAGGATAAAGGTGCGGATGCACTATAGGGTCTTATTATCATATATCTCCTTTCAAATCGTAATCAATAATTTTCCTAACAAATGAATCAAGAATTATTTACCATCAATAATGTGTGGATGATGGTGGCCACTATCCTGGTATTCATCATGCACCTTGGCTTTGCTTCACTTGAGGCAGGATTGACAAGAGCCAAAAATACCATCAACATTTTATTCAAAAATACCATTATACCTGCCATGGGGCTGTTGACCTATGCGTTTATTGGCTTTGATCTGATGTACCCTGGAGAAGCTTTTGCTGGAGGTTTCTTTGGATTGAGTGGCCTAGGCCTTAGCCTTCCAGAAGGATGGGATACTTTTGCATATAGTGAAGGTTATACTTTCTTTACTGATTTTATTTTCCAGGCCATGTTTGCCGCTACAGCAGCTACTATCGTGTCAGGAGCTGTGGCAGAAAGAATCAAATTGGGGCCATTTATCATATTTTCTACGCTTTATGTGGCGATCTGTTACCCAATCGTTGGGATGTGGAAATGGGGAGGTGGATTTTTGGATACTTTAAGTACGCCTTTTTATGATTTTGCAGGTTCTACGATCGTTCACTCTGTGGGTGGTTGGGGTGCCCTAGTTGGTGCTTATTTATTGGGTCCAAGAATTGGGAAATACACAGAAAGAGGCATGAATGCCATACCAGGTCACAATATCCCAATGGCGGTAATCGGTGTGTTTTTGCTTTGGTTCGGTTGGTTTGGATTTAATGGTGGTTCGGTTTTGAGTGCAGATCCTGGTACGGTTTCGAAGGTATTTGTCACTACTTCGATTGCGGGAGCTGCAGGTGCTTTTGGTGCTTTATTGTTCTCTTATTTGAAATTTAAGTCTTATGATATCACCATGGTGCTCAATGGTGTCCTTGCAGGGTTGGTAGGAATCACTGCTGGCGCAGACTTAATGTCTGTAGGTGAGTCCGCCATCATAGGCTTTGTAGGTGGTGCTTTGGTTGTGTTTGGTGTTGTTTTCTTTGACAAAGTTAAAGTGGATGATCCAGTAGGTGCGATTTCAGTACACCTTGTAGGAGGTATTTGGGGAACTTTGGCCGTAGGTATCTTTGGAGACCTTGCAGGCTTTTCCCAATTGATCTCACAATTGATCGGTGTGGCTGCTGTTGGTGTATTCTGTGTAGCATTTAGCTGGATTTTGTTCTATTCAATGAAAAAGACCGTGGGGATCCGTGTTCATGAGAGTGAAGAGGTGGAAGGCTTGGATATCAATGAGCACAGTATGAGGGCTTACCCTGACTTTGCGACCAAGGAATAAGATAAATAAAGAATTTACCTGACAAATAAAATAGCCATCCGATTCAGCGGATGGCTATTTTAGGTTTATAATGACCTATATTTTGTTCTATTTTATGCTGTTTAGGTATTTAAAGAAATCGCTGTCTGTCGAAAGAATGATGCTAGTGTTTTCATCAAGTGACTTTTCAAAACTTTCCATGGTTCGCAGAAATTTGTATAGTTCTACAGCCTGTCTGTTTTGATTATAAGCTGATGCATAAATCGCTGTGGCTTCAGCGTCTGCACGTCCTTTTATTTCTTCAGCTTCTTTAAATGCTTCTGATTGGATTTTGGCCAAGTCCCTTTCTTTATCACCTTGGATTTTTCTGGCTTCTCCTTGGCCTTCGGAGCGGAACTGATCGGCAATTCTATTTCGTTCACTGATCATTCGGTCATATACGCGATCACGAACTTCATTGACATAATTCATTCGTTTAAACTTGAAATCCAAAATTCTTACGCCTAAATCTGCTGTTCTTTCATTGGCTTTGGACAGGACGATTTCTTCGATTTTTTCTCGGCCTACAGAGATTTCTTCCAAGATCTCGAGCTCTTCCATGAAGTCTTCTGTCACTTCAGGATCGCGGTTGGTAGAACGAACCACATCCAATAGGTCGTGGCTGGCAATGGCATTTCGGGTTTCTCCATCCAGGATATCGTCCAGCCTGGACTGGGCGGATCTTTCATCCCTTAATCGGATAAAAAACTGTAGCGGATTGGTGATTTCCCATCTGGCGTAGGTGTCCACAAAGATAAATTTCTTGTCTTTAGTAGGTACTTGGTTACGGTCTCCATCCCATTCTAGGTACCTTTTATCAAAGAACTGGACTTTATGCAAGAAGGGAACTTTGAAGTTGAGTCCAGGACTGGTTCTGGGCTTCCCGATAGGTTTTCCAAATTGGGTGACGATGGCCTGTTTGGTTTCATCCAAGATAAAAACACTTCCATTGACCGCGATGATCAACAGAATACTGATTATGCTGTATATGATGATATTTCTGTTCATTTCTCAGTTCCTCCTTTTCTTTCCAAATTGAGTAAAGGCAAAACATTATTGCCTTTTTCATCGACAATGACCTTATTGCCCAGTTTAGGTAATACTTTTTCCATGGTTTCTAGGTAGATTCTTTGCTTGGTCACTTCTGGAGCCTTGATGTACTCCTTAAAAAGGGAGTTGAATCTTTCTGCTTCACCTTTGGATCGGTTGACCCTGTTCAGGGCAAAAGCTTCTGCAAGCTCAATGGTTTCCTGAGCCTCTCCTCTTGCTCTTGGGATGACCCGGTTATAGTCTGCTTCTGCTTGGTTGATCAGGGTTTCTCTTTCTTGCTGGGCTTCATTGACAGCATTGAAAGAAGGTTTTACAGGATCAGGTGGATTGACATCTTGTAATACGACCTGATCGATTCGGATACCGTTTTCATATTCGTCACATAATTCCTGTAAGAGTTGTTCTACACTGGTGGCGATTTCCTGTCTACCTACTGTGAGCACTTCATTGACTGTCCTGTCCCCCACGATTTTTCTCATGGCTGCTTCGGACATATCACGAAGGGTTTTGTCTGCATTTCTTACCTTAAAAAGGTATTTATAGGAATCACTGATTCTGTACTGTACTACCCATTCTACATCGGTTAAGTTAAGGTCTCCAGTTAGCATGGTGGATTCATCCAAGTATCCATCCTTTACATAATCTGATCGTTGGCTGGGATTGGTGGTTCTGAAGCCAAATTCCTGCTTAAGCTGTCTTTGTACAGGGATTTTGAAAATTTCTTCAATGCCAAATGGCAAAATGAAGTTAAGCCCTGGCTGTACGGTACGGTTGTATTTTCCCATTTGAAGCACTACGCCTTCTTCCTCAGGGCCTACCGTGTAGATGGCGCTAAATGCTGCATATATCAGGATCAGTCCTAGAATGATTTTTCTTAGGTACTTTTTGATCCAGTCCGGGTCGACATTGATCTCAAAGTTTTTATTTGCCATAAAGATGGGATTTGGTTAATTCAAAAATGAAATTCAAAAAAAATATTGGAATAAGCATAGAAAATGGTGAAAAATGCTAAAATGCCAAAGTGAATATCAGGAATAGACTGAGCCAAATAAGGTCCACATAGTGCCAATAAATAATAAACAGCCTAAATTTCATCTTGGCATAAGGGTTGGTAGTAAATACCAGGTCTTTGATGGGGTCCAGGACAGTTTGGTGGACTTCCCAAAGCAGGTATAAGGCAAAAATCAATAGCCCCATCAAATGGAAAGCATGTATCCCTGTGAGTACATAAAGGTAGCTTCCACTAGGAATGCCACTAAATTCGATGCCTTGTTCCTGTAGTTTCTCCCAGCCCCAAAGCTGGAGACTGGTAAAGGTCATGCCCAAGAAGAAAATAAGCCATAATAATCTTTCTAACTGCTTGGGATGGTCCTGTTTATAGAATTTGATCAATTTATGGGTGATAAAACTACTAACCACAAGGACTAAAGTGCTTAGCCAAAATGGTTTGGGAAGCTTATAAACCTCCAGAGGGCTGGAGTCATAAAAAGAACTTAAAAATGCGACAGACAGAAAAAGGAAAATAAGGCCACTGCCCAGCATTCCTAAATAAACCAAGGTTTGGTATGGATGTAGTCTTTCTATTTTTTTTACCCAGCTGTCTTTGATTTTTGTGCTCATGAGCTGATACTAGAATTGGACTTTAATTGCTCTATGAGATTATAACCTGAACTTATTGTAATTGGTTGCAGAAAAGCTGGCTTTGTAAAGTTGGGGATAATTCTCTTTTAGGCTAGCATTACTAAATTATTTCTGGCCGAGAGAAAAGCCAGCTTTTTCCTAACTTGCAGGTCTATAATTTGAAAAACGGAATACGACCTTTAAGACATATTCATTTTGGATAAAAAAGCATTTCTTTCCCTATATAAACAGGATTCTTATATCAGGACTGTGGCCAGTAGCATTTTCAGTGTTCAGGGTAAAAACTTTCAGTTAAAAGGACTGACTGGAAGTATGGACATGGTATTTGTGTCAGCCATGACAGAAATGGGAAGTAATTTCCATTTGATCGTTGCCCGCGATAAAGAGGAAGCGGCCTATCTAGCTGATGATCTTAAGATGCTGGTGGACGGAATCAGGCCGTTATTGTTTCCTTCATCTTATAAGCGTCCTTACCAATATGATGAGGTGGAAAATGCCAATGTGCTTTTGAGGGCAGAGATCCTCAATAAAGTGCTTGCCAAGGAAAATGAGCAGGAAATCGTGGTGACTTATCCTGAGGCACTTTATGAAAAGGTGATTAATAAAAAATCCTTGAAGGACAATACTTTTTCGGCGAAGGTGGGCGAGAAAGTAGATACGGAATTTATTGCAGAATTGCTGGCTACTTATGATTTTGAGAAAACAGATTTCGTTTACGAGCCAGGCCAGTTTGCCATTCGAGGGGGGATTATTGATGTTTTTTCCTACGCAAATGAGGAGCCATACAGGATTGAACTGTTTGGAAAAGAAATAGAGAGTATCAGGACCTTTGATGCAGAGAGTCAGCTTTCTATAGAGAACTTAGAGCAAATCAGCATCATTCCCAATGTGCAGACCAGGCTGATGCAAGAAGTAAGGCAGTCGTTTTTGGAGTTTATGCCTGAAGGGACTCAGGTTTGGATAAAGGACGTGGAAATGACCATGGATTTGCTGGATCAAGCATTTGGAAAAGCCAGTCAAAAATTTGATCAGATTGTAGGGCAGACGGGAAGTGAAAAGTTGATGTTAAAACCTGAGGCTTTGTTTGATGATGGTGCAGCATTTATGACATCCATAGCTGGGTTTAATAAATTGGAATTTGGCAATCAGTTTCATCTTCCAGAAGCTCAGGTATTCGAGTTTGATATCAAGCCTCAGCCGTCTTTCAATAAGAATTTTGATATGTTGGTGGAGAATTTGGTGGATAATGAACGGCAGGGCTTGGTGAATATCATCTGTTCAGAGAGTGAAAAGCAAGTTGAAAGATTACAAAATATTTTTCAGGAGCTAGATCCTACACTAAAGGTGCAATCATTGCCGATAAGCCTGAGGGAGGGATTTTTAGATCATTCTGTCAGGTTGGCCTGCTATACTGACCATCAGATTTTTGAGCGTTTTCACAGATATAAAAGCAATCAAAAGGCCAGTAAAACCAAGGCCCTAACCCTTAAGGAACTCAAGACCCTTCAGCCTGGAGATTATGTGGTCCATGTGGATTATGGGATAGGCCGATTTGCAGGTCTGGAAAAGGTAGAGATCAATGAAAATTTGCAGGAGGCAGTCCGTCTGGTTTTTAGAGATGATGATTTACTTTATGTGAACATCCATTCTTTGCACAAAATATCTAAATATTCTGGGCAGGAAGGAACCATGCCAAGCATGTCCAAGCTAGGATCGCCAGAATGGGAAAACAAAAAGAAGAAGGTCAAACGCAAGGTAAGGGATATCGCGAAGGATTTGATAGCCCTTTATGCCAAGCGCAGAAATGCCCCAGGCTACAAATTTTCACCTGACAGTGTATTACAGGTAGAGTTGGAAAGTTCGTTTATTTATGAGGATACTCCAGACCAAGCCAGTGCCACTGGAGATGTCAAAAATGATATGGAAAAAGCCTATCCAATGGACAGGTTGGTGTGTGGGGATGTTGGTTTTGGAAAAACGGAAGTGGCCATTCGTGCAGCTTTCAAGGCCATTAATGATCGTAAGCAAGTGGCGGTCTTGGTTCCTACCACTATTTTGGCCATGCAGCATTATCAAACCTTTAAAGAAAGACTGAAAGATTTTCCTGTGAAGGTGGATTATATTAACCGTTTCAGGACTGCCAAGCAGGTCAGGGAGATTGCTGAGCAGGTTTCAAGTGGGGAGATTGATGTTTTGGTGGGGACCCACAGGATTGTTAATAAAGACATGAAATTTAAAGACCTGGGTTTATTGATCATAGATGAGGAGCAGAAGTTTGGTGTGAAGGTGAAGGATCAGCTTAAGGAATTAAGGGTAAATGTGGATGTGCTAACGCTTACTGCGACGCCGATTCCGAGAACACTGCATTTCTCCCTAATGGGGGCAAGGGACCTTTCAGTGATTGCCACTCCACCGCCCAACAGGCAGCCTGTGACCACTGAGATCCATGCATTCAAAGAAGAAGTGATTAGAGATGCCGTTTCTCAGGAGCTTCAGCGGGGTGGCCAGGTTTTCTTTGTTCATAATAGAGTAGGTGAAATTGATTCTATTGCTAACCTGATCATGAGATTGGTTCCGGATGCCAAGGTGGTAGGCGCCCATGGGCAAATGGATGGAAAGCAGTTGGAAAAAGTGATGGTGAGCTTTATAGAAGGTGAATATGATGTGTTGGTTTCGACCAATATCATAGAATCCGGTCTGGATATTCCGAATGCCAATACCATTATTATCAATAGGGCGCATATGTTTGGCTTGAGTGACCTTCATCAAATGCGTGGCAGGGTCGGAAGAAGCAACAAAAAGGCCTATTGTTACCTATTAACTACTCCAATGTCGGGCTTGACACCAGAAGCGAGGAAGAGATTACAAACTTTGGAAGAGTTTTCTGATCTGGGAGATGGTTTTAAGGTAGCCATGCGCGATTTGGATATTCGCGGTGCGGGTAATCTTTTGGGGGCTGAGCAAAGTGGTTTTATTACAGATCTAGGCTTTGAAATGTATCATAAAATTTTGGATGAAGCGGTTCAGGAGCTGAAGGAAAATGAATTTGCTGCTTTGTTTGAAGTTGATCTTAAGGAGAAAGTAGAAGTGTTGGTACAAGACTGCGTGATCGAAACGGACATGGAACTTTTGATCCCGGAAGATTATGTAACCAATATTTCCGAACGATTGAGTTTATACTCAAAGTTGGATAATATTAAAACAGATGAGGAATTAGAAAAATTTGCTACATCCATAAAAGATCGATTTGGTCCGGTTCCTGGAGTGGTAAGTTCACTATTCGAGACGGTTCGCCTGAGATGGCTAGCGGAGAAGCTGGGGTTTGAAAAGCTGGTACTAAAAAATGGCTTGATGAAATGTTATTTTGTTCCATCCTCTAGGGAAATTTATTTTAAATCTCAGGTTTTCGGGAATATAATTCGGTTTATTCAGTCAAAGGGGAGGTATTGTAAAATAAAGGAACATAAAAATCGTTTAATTCTTACGATCAGTGGAGTCCAATCTGTAAATACAGCCAAGCAGTGGTTGACAGATATGAGACATTAAATTTTGCTTTTGTTATATCTAATACTTTATTTGTTGTGCTTTTTACTAGGTTCTTTTATATTTAAGATAAATAGGGGAAATGCGTATGGGATCATTTAAAGTATTGTGAATACTCATTGAATGATTATATATTAGTATTTAGTTTAGGTTTGGAAAAAACAACCGATCAAATGGGGATTGAAAATAAAAATTTGAAATTAGTATTGGGGGCGTTTTTAATGCTGTCAATGACACTTTTGGCCTCTTGTGCTAAAAACAATGGACCAACTTATGGTAGGAGGACCGCAGGGAATCCCGGAAAAGTCAGTGCTTCAACTGGAGCTGAGCTGAATTTTGACTTGGAGGATACTACACAATTTACTGTTGTTAGACTTAAGGATCCTGTGGTAGGACCGAAACTGAAATATATTCAAGGTGGTCGTGCTGTCTTGGGGACACAGGAGCAAGATGTAATGGCCTTCAGGGACAATGTAGAGCGAACCGTGACGGTGGCGTCTTTCTATATGGATGAAACTGAAGTAACCAATGTGGATTATAAGGAGTTTCTTTTCAATATGAGAAGCCGTGTAAGCGCAGATTCATTGAATAAGCTGGAGCCTAGAGAGGATGTTTGGTCTGAAGCATTATCTTATAATGACGTATATTCTACTTACTATTTCCGTCATCCAGGATTTAACTTTTATCCAGTAGCAGGTGTCACCTGGGCGCAAGCAAATGCCTATTCAAAGTGGAGGACAGTTTATGTAAATGAACTTTATAGACAAGAAAATGAATTGGATAGTACCATGAGCAGAAATATGCTTATTGAGCGCGGTGTGGTACTACCTAGTTACCGATTACCAAATGAGGCTGAGTGGGAATACGCCGCTAAAGCCATGATCGGAACGCAGTATTTGGATGAGAACCAAGAAAACGGTAGGATTTATCCTTGGGATGGTAGAGGAGTGAGAAATCCATATGATGTGAAAAGGAAGTCTCGCCAAGGAGATCTTTTGGCTAACTTTAAACGTGGTAGAGGTGATTATGCAGGTATTGCAGGTGGGATCACCAATGATGGAGAAATCATCCCTGCCAATGTGTATGAATTCCCTCCTAATGATTTTGGATTGTACAATATGTCCGGTAATATGAACGAATGGGTTCAGGATGTTTATAGACCATTGTCTTATGAAGATTTCGAAGACCTAAACCCATTGAGAAAGGATGGTACCCTAGATGATGCAGATTTATATGGTACTTCTTTGATTGATGATAATTACCGGGTGTATAAAGGAGGTTCCTGGAAGGATGTGGCTTATTGGCTGTCTCCTGGTACAAGGAGATTTATGCACCAAGATTCCGCTACAAACAGTATTGGCTTTAGGTGTGCGATGATTTCCGTAGGTGCAGACGACCGTTAATGGAACGAAGATATTATTGAGAATAAAGAAGGGCTGGTGTTTCATCAGCCTTTTTTCATGTGCTGGTCACATGGTGTGTTTTTGTGTCTAAGATTCTGACAGGAGATAGGTATTATAGGTGCTAGTAGATAAATGTTGATTTTTTGTAGGAAGTGGCTGGCCTTTTTCTTTTGTATCTACATGGAAAGATATAAAACGGCTTCTTTTAAGTTTTAGAGGGGATTTTAATTGAAATAAGTGACGCAAAGTAAAAAAATTATGAATTAATGTAATTGCTACTTGTTGAAGGTGAATAATTTAAGGTATGGGTAATACTGGTATCTGTTGGATTTTTTGTAAATTACTAGTAATGAAGCGTTGATATATCGCTTTTGGGGATATACTTTTACAGCATCGTTTATCAATACAGCCAATATTTGCATGAAAAAATATATACTTTTCTTTTTGGTCATCCAGCTTTTTGCCCTTCATGCCTTCTCTCAAAGTTGGCGTAGGATGTCAGGATGGGGGAATGAACTTACTGGAATCCATTGGGTAAATGATGATGTGGGGTATATTTCAGGGGATGAAATTATTTTAAAAACCATAGATGGAGGGCTGAGCTGGATAGAGCAAGAAAGTCCTGTTGATGGCAAGATGCTTGCTTTAGATTTCTTTGATAATGATATGGGGTTGATCGTTGGTGAAGGAGGTCTGGTATTCAGGACCATCGATGGTGGTGAACAGTGGAATTTGGTGGATTTAGGACAGAGTGAAAACCTAAATTCAGTCCAATACCTGACAGAAAGTAAAGTTTATCTTGCAGGGGATGCAGGAAGCGTGTTTCTGTCCACTGACAGTGGTGAAACTTGGTCCATGCAAAATATAGGTTTTACAGCTGACTTCAATGCTATGCATTTTTATAACCTGGACACAGGTTATTTGGCCACTTCAGATGCAAAAGTGCTTAGAACCGTCGATGGTGGGAACAGTTGGGCTGAAATCAATACGCCCGTCAGCGCACCATTGAATGATATTGTGTTTGTAAATGATACTACCGGTTATGCTGTGGGAGACGCGGGGACAATTTTGAAATCTATAGATGCCGGGTTGAATTGGACTTTTATCCAAAGTGGAACCGAATTTAATTATAATAGAGTTGATTTTCATGGTTCTAATCCAAATGTAGGCTTAGTGGCTGGTGAAAATGGAGTGGTTTTATACACCAATAATGCCGGGCTTACCTTTTCCCAGCGAACGAGTAGAACTGGCCAAAATATTTATGGCCTCAGCTATAAATTAGCAACGAATAATGTCTATGCTGTAGCTAATTCCGGCGTGCTGATTTCTTCAGCCAATTCCGGGAGTTCATGGTCACTTAGGATGTCAGGAAGGAACAATGACTTTACGGCGAGCCAGTTTGTGAGCGATCTTCGCGGTTATGTAGTAGGGCAGGAAGCTCTTGTGCTTTTGACAACAAATGGGGGGAGCTCCTTTACGGATAGGTCAAGGCCTTTGTCTGTACCATTTAATGATTTGGAGTTTGTGTCTGCATCATTTGGTTATGTGGTAGGCGATAATGGGACCATTTTAATCACTACCAATTCTGGTGGAGGCTGGACTGCCTTGAATCCCAATACGGAGAAGGATTTGTACGGTATACACTTTTTTGATGCCAATATAGGGTATATCGTTGGTGAAAATGGATATATCGCCAAAACGGAAAACCGAGGAGTCAATTGGACGACAATAGCAGAAGGAGGACTTTCTATTCATTATAGGGATATTGATTTCTTCGATCAGGATACAGGCTTGATCATAGGGGATCAAGGAAATATTTATCGGACAGATGGAGCGGATAATTGGCAAAAAGTAAGTTTAGAGGCTTCAGAGGATTTTACCGCATTGAAAATATTGGATGAATTGACTGTTTTGGTGGTAGGTAAATCAGGAGCCTTATATAAATCGGAAGATAAAGGGCTGAGCTGGCAAAAGATTTCATTGACCTATGCCCAGGATTTTTCAGGGATTGATTTCCTAGATGAGTCTGTCGGCTTTATTGCTGGGGAGAAAGGTCTGATTATTCAAACCATGGATCAAGGTGAAACTTGGGAACAAACCTTGACTAGCACCTATCAGGATTTTACAGATATTAGTTTTGGAGATTTGAATACGGGATATGCGGTAGGAGAAAACGGGATTTTTTATCAATATAGCTGTTTGGTTCCCTTGGAGCCGAGTGCTATTTTTGGTGAGGAAGATATTTGCTTGAGCCAACAAATTTATACTATTCAGGATGAAGTAGGGGCAGGAGTGACTTATGAATGGAGAGTAGATGGAGGAACCATTTTGGAAGGACAAGGAAGCAATAGAGTAGTAGTTCAATGGGATACTCCTGGAAGGAATGCAGTTTTGGTAAGAGGACAAAATGTCTGTGGAAATGGGCCAACTACCGGCTTGGAAGTTTTGGTTTCGGAGCAGCCTTCCCAAGTAGCTGAGGTTATAGGTGATGGGATTGCTTGTTTGGGTATGGTGCAGCCCTTTGAAGTGGATTCAATACCTGGTACTTCTTATATATGGGAAGTAAGTGGCGGTGTCATCAAAGAAGGTCAAGGTACCGCCCATATTGCAGTGGAATGGGAGAGTGAGGGTAACCAGTCCTTAAAAGTGTTTCCGAGAAACACTTGCGGTGAAGCGGTTGTTTTTGAGAAAGCCATCACTGTAAGCAAAGCACCTGCGCAGCCAGGCAGTATCAGTGGGCCTATTAAAGTGGGGCTGAAGGAGGAAATTTATGAAGTTCCTTTGGTGGTGGGCGTAAATTACCAATGGAGTACTGATGGCGGAACCATATTGGAAGGTCAGGGAACGAATCAGGTTTTGGTTTCTTGGGAAGTAGAAGGTGATTTTACTCTAAATGTTGTTCCTATGAATGCTTGTGAATCAGGGCCATCACAAAGCTTGGATGTAAACGTAGATTTGATTACTTCAATAGAAAAAGAGGGAGGAAATGGAAAGATAAATATTTATCCAAACCCATCTTCAGGAGATATCCACATTACCCTATCAGGGCTCTCTGAAGTGATGGAAATCAGTATAGTGGACCCCATGGGTAGAAATATACGGAAAATCAACCCTGATAACGGGATTTATGACTTTGATATACAGAATTTGCCAAAGGGAATGCTGGTGATAGTGGTCAAAAGCAGGCAGGGAAAGACTGTGGAAAAGCTGTGGATAAAGTAGACAATATTTGTTTCTTTTTCTCGTCGACGGATGAAAAATCAGACTAAAAAATAGCAATAAAAAGGCCTCCCAGTATCTAGTCTGGGAGGCCTTTTTCAATTAAGAAAGCTGTTTTTTAATCAGTGATCTCTAAGATTGGTTCACCACTTGCACCGTTTGGAATTCTTATATTTAGTAGCATGGATACTGTAGGGGCGATGTCCGTAATGGTACAATACCTAGAGCTGCTTCCTGCTTCCACATTCCAGCCATAAAATAAAATGGGAACGTGCGTATCATATTTATAACCAGTGCCATGGGTGGTTCCTCTTGATGAGTTGACCAGCCATGCGGGCTCTAAAATTAATAGTACATCACCTGATGACTTGTGATTGAAGCCCATTTGAAGGAGGTGTGCTCTACCTTGGGTGTATTCATGGCTCATCATATCTGAAGCAGTGTATGTTTCTTTGATACCATCAAATCGCATCATAAAATCAGCAACATCTCTTTGTACTTTTGCCAAGTCAAGCCCTTTTTCACTGATCAACTTTCTGTTAAGGAAGATTTGCTCATTGGAAGTGTTTAGAATCCAATCACCTTCGCCATATTTTTGACGAGTAAAGCCCTGGAGCTGTGTTTTGGCAAAGCCAGCGTTAAAGCTATCAGTAGGAATATCGATACTTTTCATATAATTGACTACGTCGGCCACTGCATGGTCAGCAGTAAGGAAAACTAGGTACTCTCCTTTTCCATATTCCTTATCCAAGTAGGCAAAGAATTTGTCCAGCCCTTGGTCCAATCTTAAATAGGTATCTTCGATTTCTTTGGAAGCAGGGCCAAATCGGTGTCCAACATAATCCGTAGAAGAGAAGCTTATGGCCAAAAAGTCCGTATCATCCCCTTTTCCAAGGTCCTCGCCTTCAAGGGCAGCATAGGCGAGGTCCAAAGTGAGGTCATTGCCAAAAGGAGTAGAAGAAATGAGCCCAAGACCACCATTTTTCTCTTGAAGCTCCCTAAGGTCATATGGGAAACTGGTCGTTTCTCTACCAATAAATGGTGCTTCAAAATCGTTGTCATCCTCTATGCTTTGTTTGTAGGTTTTGATGTTGTAAAGCGGCTTCCAGTCTTTTGAAAGGTATTTTTGAGGATATTTTTTCTTATTGAATTTTTCAACCCAGCTGGGGAGTTCCTCTCCATAATATGTAGAACTCATGAATTCGCCTGTCTTTCCATCATACCAATAGGCGTCTCCCAAATGTCCTGCCGGCAGGGCCGCACCACGGTCTTTAATGGCTATGCCCACCACTTTTGAACGACGGTTCGTGGATAGTTGAAGTTCGTCCGTTATGGTGGTAGTCAACATGTTTCTTGGGGAAATATTTCCGCTAGAAGCAGTCCCTCCAATCCCCGTAACCGTACTGTCACCAGCACAATACATATTGCCATCCATGCTTCTTACATACCAGCTGTTCCCAATGATGCCATGGGTGGCAGGCGTGGTACCTGTATAGACAGATGAATGTCCAGGCCCAGTATAAGTAGGGATATAATTATAGTGGCCATTTTTCATCATGAAGCCTTCATGCATCAGGCGTTTGAAACCACCTTCGGTATAACGGTCATGAAATTTGTGTAAATATTCGTAACGCATTTGGTCCACTACAATACCTACTACTAATTTTGGTTTTTTGGAATTTTGAGCAAATCCCGTGGATAAGGCAGCCAACAAAATTAAACTGGCTAAGGCAAACTTTTTCATCAGGTTTTTAGCTTTTTATGAATGAGACAAATATAGGGAATAAGGTGGTTTATGGATAAATAAAATTGGAAACTGGTCAATGCAATGGACAGATGGCAAAAGTTTGCCGTATTTTTTTGATAATGCTAAACAGTCATTTTGTCTTTTGTGTAAAATTGATTGTAATATTAATGCCCTATATTCACATTTGAAAAAAAATAATCGCATATGAGTAAAAGGAAAATACTGTTGGCCATTTTAATTTGCCTAGGTATAAATACAGTAATGGCCCAATCCTATTTTGATGACGGTCTTGACAAATCTTTTCATCAGGGAAGAAGAGATGCATTAAGGGAAATGCTTCCTGATAATTCGGCCGCAGTAATTTTTACTGCTCCCGTCAAGAATAGATCTAATGATGTGGACTTTGTTTATCACCCCAATACCGATTTTTTTTATTTAACGGGCTATAGAGAGCCCAATGCGGTGTTGGTGGTTTTTAGTGAACCTCGATTGGTAGGAGGAAAAATGATAGATGAGGTGATCTATGTGCAGGAAAGAGATGAAAATGCTGAAATGTGGAATGGAAAAAGGTTGGGGGTCGAGGGAGTAAAAGAAAAATTAGGTTTTGAGCATGTCTTTTTGAATTCCCAGTTTTCAAGTGAGGCAAAAGTTGATTTTGGTGAATTGGACAAAATCATGACCTTTAATCTTAAAGGAATTGAAGAAAGCAATGCCAATAAAGATATGATGGTATTGCAAGCAGATTTTAAGGCTGCCAGCAATTATCCAGAGCAGATTTCGAAGGTGACCAACCAGATGTATGATTTGATCAAGTCTACCGATTTGGAAAATTCTGCTAATGTCGCACAAGTGATAGGGAGATATAGGAAATATTATCCAGAGGTGGAAAATGATAAATTGTTGATTGCGTTTGCTGATGCGGACACGCCCGAGAAGCGGATGGAAATAGCCAATAACTTGCCAGAAACTAAGATTGATGTCGCCGCTTTACCACAGATAATGACCGAATTAAGAGGTGTGAAAACTCCTGAGGAAATTGAAATGTTGAAAAATGCTATCCGTATTTCTGCGATTGGACAAGTGGAAGTGATGAAAGCATTGAAGCCTGGTATATCTGAAAGGGAGGTGCAAGGGATTCATGAATTTGTCTATAAACGCTATGGAGCGGAGGCTGTTGGTTATCCTTCTATTGTAGGGGCAGGTCAAAATGGTTGTATTCTGCATTATATTTCCAATGATTTGAGAGATCCACAGAAAAGGTTGATGTTGATGGATCTTGGTGCAGAGTGGAGGGGGTATACAGCAGATGTGACCAGGACCATTCCTATTTCAGGGAAATTTACTAAAGAGGAAAAAGCCATTTATGATTTGGTTTTCAAAGCACAGGAGGAGGCCATGTACATATGTAAGCCAGGGACTGAGTTTGGGGAGGTCAATAAAGTGGCCCAAAGGATCATTAATGAAGGTCTAGCGGAACTGGGGGTTATTGTGAGGGGGCAGCGTCACCGTTATTTCCCCCATGGAACGAGTCACCATTTGGGACTTGATGTACATGATAGAGGAACTTATGGGCCATTGAAAGAAGGAATGGTGCTGACAGTTGAGCCAGGTATTTATATTCCAGAAGGAAGTGACTGTGATGAGAAATGGTGGAATATTGCGGTTAGAATAGAGGATGATGTTTTGATTACCCAGGATGGTTTTGTTAACCTTTCTGCAGATGCCCCTAGGAGTAGCGAAGATATTGAAGCCATGATGGAAAAGCCGAGTATATTGGAAGATTGGGTATTGCCAGAATTATAAAAAGTAGCTTTTCAGCTTTAAATTGTGAAATGGAAAACGGGCTGCTTCTCTCAAAACAGCCCGTTTTTTATTTCTGTTTATGGTTTTATTAATCTTTGCTTTTTAAATCTCCCCGCTTGATGGACTTGATGAAGTTAGCCCAAGCGAATGGATTAAGTAGAGGGAATGATCTTGGGCCGTAGCGATCTTGAATTTGTTGCATTTGGCCACTTTGGAAGCTTCTGAAATTCTCATTAGGTGAGGAAGGCATTTGTTCAGCCCATCTGAGCAGCATTTGTGGGCTTAAATTTCCCTTGTCCAAAGGGATTTCATCCACTGTCATGGCCAATATGGCTTGTTTGAATTCTTCTTCAGTAGGATAGGGCATGACTTCTACTTCTCCCAAGGCTATTTCATCCTGTACCATCGTAAGAATAAGGCTGATTTTATCGTCTTCAACAGTGTCGGGTACTTTGAAGCTTTGATTTTTTAGGCCCACGAAGCTAAATACAATGCTGTCTCCTGTGGCTACAGGCATAGAAAAATAGCCAAAGTTGTTGGAGCTGGTTCCTCTGCCCTTATTGGGTACATATACGTTAACACCCGAAATGGCTGTGGTGCTATCTTCATTTAAAATAATACCAGAAAGTTGGATAATCTTTTTGTCCTGCGAATCTTGTGCGTAAGAAGAAGTGATTCCTGTCATCATCAGGAAAAACAGCAAAAATAAAGGGAGATGTAATTTAGTGATTTTCAAAATAAAGCCTTTTAAAGAGAAACGTTCCTTAAGGAAATTGGTTTAAGTAATAGCTCCCAAATTCAAATGCTATAATAGGTTATTTTCACTGCATTTTCTTAATTTCAGGGAGGTTTTCTCGTTAAAAATTATTAAATGAGACTTAAAAATATCAGTTTAAACTATGGCATGCGGGTCTTCAAGGCACTTTCTGAAGAACCCAGGGTTAGGATTATCCATCTATTGATCCAAAATAAGGAACTCTGTATTTCTGATTTGGAACATATTCTTGAATTTACCCAGACCAAGACCAGCAGGCACTTGGCCTATCTCAAAAATTCAGGTTTGGTAGGCAGCCGAAGAGTGGATCAATGGACCTTTTATTATATTTTGGATGAAGCCATTGAGATCATTAATCAAATTTTTAAGTTCATCCAAAAAGATGTGAATTTGATCCGAGATCAGGAAATTTATGAAATCCTTCTGTCCAATAGAGAATTGGCCATCAATAAGATAGAAAACACCCCTTATCGTTAAAGTTAGAAAATTTGAAAAAGTACCGCCACTTATTTTTCGATTTGGACCACACTTTGTGGGATTATGATCGAAATGTACAAGAGTCATTATCTGAATTATATGAGGTTTATTCGTTGGAAAATCTTGGAGTACCATCGAACCATGATTTTTACAAAGCCTTTATAAAGGTAAATCATGGTTTATGGGATCATTATGATAAGGGGAAAATTGATAAAATAACCCTTAGAAAGGAACGTTTCAGAAGGATTTTTGACCAGCTTGGTGCGGGTACGGTAGAAGTACCAAAAGAGATGGAGGATGATTTTATGCATCGTACTTCCACAAAGCCGCATTTATTTCCGTATTCCAAGGAAATTCTGGACTACTTAAATGAGAAATATGATTTGCATATTATCACTAATGGATTTGATGAAAGTCAAGCCAAGAAAATAGCTTCATCAGGAATTAGTAATTATTTCAAGCTGGTGGTTACCTCTGAAACAACAGGACATAAAAAGCCTGATAAGCGGATTTTTGAATATGCAATGAGGCAACTTAAAACCAATGCTGAAGAGTGTTTGATGATAGGTGATAATCCCAGGTCTGATGTGGAAGGGGCCAGAAGTGTCTCCATAGATCAGGTTTATTTTAACCCCATGGGATTGGATATAGCCGTCGAGGCAACCTATACTATTCAAGAACTCAAAGAATTAGAAAAAATTCTTTAGGTGTGAGCTCCTCCTTTTGCATAGAATTTAAGTCTGAAATTTTATCTTTGTACCAATCAGAATAAAAAACTCAAATTATTATGTTAAAAGGTTTCTTCAACATACCGGAACCGAAAAACGAACCGGTATTTGATTATGCTCCTGGCTCAGCAGAAAGAGCTAAATTACAGGAAGCAATCAGAGAGGCTCGCGCTATGGAAGTGGATATTCCAATGTATATTGGTAGCGAGGAAGTAAGGACAGGGAATAAGCTTCCACTTTCTCCTCCACATGACCATCAGCACATCCTTGGATATTTTCATGAAGGTGATAAGTCTCATGTTGAGCAGGCGATTAATGCTGCTTTGGGCGCTAAAGAAGCATGGGAAACTATGGAATGGGAGCAAAGAGCTGCTATTTTCTTAAAAGCTGCCGATTTGATCGCTGGACCTTATAGGTATAAGATGAATGCTGCTACGATGTTGGGGCAATCAAAAAATGCCTATCAGGCGGAAATTGATTCTGCTTGTGAAATCGTGGACTTCTTGAAGTTCAATGTCAAGTACATGACGGAAATTTATTCCCAGCAGCCTCCGATTTCCGGAAATGGCGTTTGGAATAGGACTGAACAACGTCCATTGGAGGGTTTTGTCTTTGCCTTGACTCCTTTTAACTTTACTGCTATTGCGGGAAACTTGCCTACCGCTCCAGCTATGATGGGGAATACAGTAGTTTGGAAACCTGCCTATACCCAGATTTATGCTGCTCAGGTGTTGATGGAGGTGTTCAAAGAAGCAGGGGTACCTGATGGCGTGATCAACTTGATTTATGTAGATGGACCAGCTACCGGTGAAGTAGTGTTCAATCACCCTGACTTTGCAGGTATTCACTTTACAGGTTCTACGGCCGTGTTCCAGACAATTTGGAAAACTATCGGTGAAAATATCACGAAATATAAATCCTATCCTAGAATCGTTGGTGAAACAGGCGGTAAGGACTTTATGATTGCTCACAAATCTGCCCATGCTAAGCAATTTGCTACAGGATTGGTAAGAGGTGCGTTTGAATTCCAAGGCCAGAAATGTTCTGCCGCTTCCCGTGCTTATATTCCGTCTAACCTTTGGGAAGATGTGAAGAAGTACATGGTGGAAGATCTCGCAAGCATTAAAATGGGCGGAACTGAGGACTTCGGCAATTTTGTCAATGCAGTAATCGATGAGAAAGCATTTGATAGGATCACCAAATATATCGATAATGCCAAAGCTGATGGTCTTGAAGTGATCGCCGGAGGTAATTACGATAAATCAAAAGGCTATTTTGTAGAGCCAACAGTATTGTTGACCAAGGATCCAATGTACACAACCATGTGTGAGGAGATTTTCGGTCCAGTATTGACCATTTATGTGTATGAGGAAAATAATTTTGAAGCTACCCTTGAATTGGTAGACCAAACTTCTCCATATGCACTTACAGGGGCTATATTCTCTCAGGACAGGTATGCTGCTCAGTTGGCCACTCAGAAATTGAGAAATGCTGCTGGTAACTTCTATATCAATGACAAGTGTACAGGAGCAGTAGTTGGACAGCAGCCATTTGGTGGAGCCAGGGCTTCAGGTACCAATGATAAAGCTGGTGCCATGATCAATATGTTGAGATGGGTATCACCAAGAACCATCAAAGAAACATTTGTGACTCCTACGGATTACAGATATCCTTTCTTAGGGGAGGATTGATAAATAAAGATTAATAGATAATTGTCTAAAACCATCCGCCATGGCGGATGGTTTTTCTTTTATTTGGACATGTGACATAAATGACGCAAATATGTCACTGTTCTGACGCAACACTTTTATCGGTTACTAAATACTTTTGAGATGAACAAAACAGATGGAAAAATGCAAAACTTAACTTTAGGACAAAGGGTGAAAAATCTTAGATCTGCAGCTTGTTTATCTCAGGAGGAATTAGCTGAAATATCTCAAATTAGTCTAAGGACTGTTCAAAGATTAGAAATTGGTGCAACTACTCCACGTGGAGATACTTTGAAGCGTTTGGCTGCAGCTTTGAAAGTTACAACTGATGACCTTTTGGAATGGAGAACAGAGGAAGACAGGGGTTTTCTTAAGCTAATGAACCTAGGAAGTCTAGGCTTTTTGTTTTTTCCAATTCTAGGTATTGTGATCCCTTTGGTTTTATGGATCAAAAAAATGGATACCGTTCAATTTGCAAAGGAGATTGGTAAGTCAATTCTAAATTTTCAAATAACTTGGTGCGTATTTTATTACGGGATAAAATTATTGATGTGGTTGACTACGATAGTTTATTATAGAAGTACGGATGTCATCTCTATAAACTTTTATGAGGCATTATATTATTATCGAATTATATTCTTATTTAGTTTTTATGGCTACAATCTTCTTATTATCCTTTGGAATGCCAGACTTATTCATTTGAGAAATAAAGTATGGTATAAGCCGGTTATACGATTTTTGAAATAAAAAGCCAATTGGAAAAGGAGATAATAAACTTGTTACCTTATCCGAATATTTGGGAATGACTAGTTTATTTCCTTTTTGCTACTTGGAAAAGATAAGAAAGGGTGAATTCTATATTTGTTCCGGTCATATCAAAGATTCTGCCTTGACCTTCTGGTCGGCCAAATTCATAAGATGCGCGAACGTCTGCTGCTATGGTACTTATACCAAATACCTTGGAAATTCCCGCTCCTGCAGTGAGGCCGTACATGAGTTTTTTTGGATCATCGCCTTCCTGTCCATAAGTAGGGAGAATGGGGATCTCTTCATTGGGAGCTTCAAATTCCCTTTTGACATCAGTGGCCTTGAGGAGTCTTCCAAAGTGTGGTCCCATCTTGATATGAAAGCGCCCAGATCTTCCAAAGTAGAAATTGGCCAAAACCGGTACTTTGAAATAATCAAAATGGGTTTCATTAGTAGCTGTTTCGTCCTCATTATATTCTATGAATCCTGTAGTCACTTTCTGGAAACTTACTTCTATACCCGCATGATCCTTATAGAAGTGTTCAAAGACAAAGGCAAAGGTTGGTTGGTTTTTTACTCCATGTACCTTGACTTTGGGTAGAGAGGCTAGGGATCGGTAAGTCATTCCTGAATAACTAAGTCCACCCCTGATTCCGATATTGGTCTGCGCAGAAGCATTATTGCTGCTGTTGATCAATAAGGTAAGGCTTAACACAATGCCCGAAATCCAAAAGAAATATTTGTTAGATATAGGGTTCAAATTAACGAAATTGAAGACTGCTGGGTAATATTAAAAAGAGAAAGAATAGCTCGCAGATGTGAGCTATTCTTTTTTGGATTTTTTGACCTCGTCCAAATCGTCCCGGTCTTTGAGTTTTTTATCTTCTACATTTTTGTTCAGAAACTCATTGATTTTGTCAATGGAAAAAGAACTTGAGATTTCCCCAAATGAATTGATATTCATCTTAAAGCCTTCCAGTTCTGGGTTTACTTTGGGGTTTTCCTCCTTTTTAGGTTTTTTAGCCATGACTTTCCTTTCGTTTTTAACCAGTGATTATCATTATGCTGGTTGTGAATGAATTAATTTGCTTTTACTTCTAATGTATTTAACGCAAAATCAATCCTTTTGATTAGTTCATCTTTACCAATGATCACAAATACCTCCATAAGATCAGGTCCTGCACCTACTCCAGTAGTGGCTAATCTTACCGCTTGCATCACCTTGCCCAATTTGATTTCATTGGTTTCAGCTGCTTTTTCCAATAAAGACTTTGCACTTTCAGGAGTGAATTCACCTTCGAATTTAGCCAATTCTTCTTTGTAACTGCCCAGTACCCGTACGGCATTTTCATCCCATTTTTTGCCCGCTACTTTTTCATCAAAGGATTCAGGAGCTATCAATAGGAATCTACCTTCTTTCCATAAATCTGCAGGGAAAGTGGCTCTCTCTTTCATGATATTGACAATTTTTTCAGCCTTGGATTGGAGGATTTCAATTCCTTCTTTTTGAAGATCTTCTATGAGGTATCCTGCCAACTCTTGGTTGGATTTGGCTTTTAGGTATTGCTCGTTATACCATTTTGCCTTATTGATGTCAAATTTGGTGCCTGACTTACCGATTCTTTCTACAGTGAAAGCTTCTATAAGTTCTTCCAAATTGAAGATTTCTCTGTGATCGCCAGGGTTCCATCCCAAGAAAGCCAAGAAATTGATGAAGGCATCAGGAAGGTAGCCAGCATCCTTGAAACCAGGAGAAAGTTCGTTGGTTCGTGGGTCTGTCCAATCCATAGGGAAAATAGGGAAGCCATGCTTGTCAGCATCTCTTTTGGATAGTTTGCCATTGCCATCAGGTTTCAATAATAATGGTAAGTGGGCAAATTGCGGCATACTGTCTTCCCATCCCAAATAACGGTAAAGCAAGACATGTATAGGCGCTGAAGGTAACCATTCCTCGCCACGGATTACATGTGAAACGCCCATCAAATGGTCATCCACAATATTGGCAAGGTGGTAAGTAGGCATCCCGTCAGATTTCATCAGAACTTTGTCATCTAATGTATTTGAATGAACCATTACCCAACCACGGATCATGTCGTTTAATCTGATTTCTTCTTTTCTTGGAACTTTAAGCCGGATGACATAAGGTTCTCCAGAGGCCAGTTTTTCTTTTACCTCATCCTCAGGAAGGGTAAGGGAGTTTTTCATCTGGGTTCTGGTAATGGCATTGTACTGAGGGGAGACTACCCTAGCAGCAGTTAGCCTTTCTCTCATGGCATCCAGTTCCTCAGACGTATCAAAGGCATAGTACGCATAGCCTTTTTCTACCAAATCCATGGCATATTGCATGTAAAGTGGTTTTCTTTCAGATTGGCGGTAAGGGCCATTTGGGCCTTCCACCCATGGGCTTTCATCTGGAGTAATGCCTATCCATTCCAATGCAGACTTGATGTATTCTTCAGCACCCGGTACATAACGGGTCTGGTCAGTATCTTCAATTCTCAACAAAAATTTGCCATTGTGTTTTTTGGCAAAAAGGTAGTTGTAAAGGGCGGTGCGGACACCTCCAATATGTAGGGCTCCGGTTGGAGATGGGGCAAAACGTACGCGTACTTCTTTCGTCATCTTATTGATATTTTTCCTTTTTCTAAGGTAAAACCTTTTAAGAGAATAATCTCTAATGAATTAAAGGGCAAAGATACAAAAAAGATGGGGAAGGATGTGCAGATATCTCCCTCAATCTATTGCTTGAATAGCTAATGCCCTGTTTTAATATTTAAAGCAGGGCATTGAGCTTTCTCTGCCTCTTAAACGGGAATCACCAGCGAAAAAGGAAAATCTAAGGGATATTTCATGTGCACCACCGGAAAGGGCATTGCCCATTTTTGATAGGGTATAATCATAGCTGTACCCTATGTCAATACCGTTGTCAAAAGAGAATCCGAAAAGCCCAATGAGGGACTCGTGATTAGGGATTTCTTGTTGGGCCACTGGAATTCCTCTGTACCATAAGCCCAAAACCACTGGGTTGAGGTCAAGTTGTGTTCCGAGGTCCAGCTGCTGGAATTGCCCTTGTGTTTTGTAATTAAAGGCAAAGGTGATGCTTCTATCATTGAATGTATTCATGCCGGCTCCCAGAAGGTCAACTTTAACTCCACCATGGGCTGATAATTTCATGGGAAGTTCGCTAAGTTGATCTTCTAAAAAGCTGGTATTGGGAGTGGTTAAGTGGTGTCCTGAAATTCCAAGCCAGGCATTTTTATTATTATATAATAGGCCGAAGCTATAGTCCGCAAAACGGTGTTTGATGTCGTCGCCTAGGTTTTCACCACTCGGGCCGATGATTTGATCTGAATTTACATCTAGCTGGGAACCAAAAACAAGATTGCCAAAATAGGCGTCTCTGGACATATAGCTTACTTGTCCGCCCATGCGCAAATAGCTTTCTGCTCCTAGTTGAAGTCTGTAGGAATAAGAGGCGGCAATTTCTGTTGTGCTCAGACTGGCAGCACTTTGCTGGCTTTTGTTCACCATAAGCCCAATGCCACTGTTGATATTGAACATATAGTGGTCCATGTAGGCTGAATAGGAATTTACAGATTGGTTCAGTCCTGGCCATTGGTTTCTATAGTTCATGCCAATCCTAGTCATTTCACCTGCACCGGTCATGGCGGGGTTTAAATATATCGGGGCAGCATAAAATTGCGAATATTGGATGTCTTGCGCTTTTAACAGCAGACAGCTTATCCAGAATATGCCAAACAATAATGCCTTTTTCATCCCTTATCTGATTAGTGTGAAAATTCCTCCTTCTTCAAATACTTTATTTTCCAAATCACTGAATTGGACCTTATAGACATAATTGCCTGGTGGTAGGATGGCTCCTTTATAGCTGCCATCCCAGCCTTTTTCGTCAGCATTGTTTTGATGATATATAAGTTCTCCCCAAGTATTGAATATGCTCAGTTCGAATTCGCTGATATTTTTGAACTTAGGCATGAAATAGTCATTTAAGCCATCCCCATTGGGACTGAATGCATTGGGTATTTTAATGCTTGAGCTATTGTCTTCCACCTCTATGGTATTGGTGAAAGCGGAACTACAGCCATAAATATTGTGCACCCTGAGCGTAACTTCATACTCACCTTTTTTGACGAATTGGTGAACAGGGTTGGGCTCTTCACTGGTGCTTCCATCTCCAAAGTTCCATTCCCAAGCAATTACTTCTTCAGACGTATTGCTTTTAAATACTACTGGTTGCCTGGCTATAATGTCTTCACTGGTAGAGAATCCCTCCAATTCATAGGTGAAATTGGTTCTGGCGAGGTTGGAAGGGAAATCTCCTTTCGTAGAGCTATGGGTAATGCATCCTTTTGCATCGGTAATGGTCACGCTTATTTCCTGGGCTTGATTGAATGAAATCTCGTTTTGATTTTCGATTCCGTTATGCCACACAATTTTGTATGGAGGAAGACCACCTTCGATATTTAGCCAAGCGGTACCAGTAGCGGTGCCATTACTGCAGTCCACATTCACCATGGAGAATAGTTTGGCGTCCAAGAGGCTCGTTTCACTAAGCGTGATGTTTTTTTCGGTGATACACCCATTGCCATCGCTAATGCTAGCTGTATAAGTGCCTGGTTTGAGTTGGCTTCTTTCCTTAACGTTTTCATTGGTGTCGCTCCATTTGACAGTATATGGGGCTGTCCCGCCTTCTATCGTCAAGGAAATCCATCCATTATCAGCGCCGTTGCAACTGATATTTTGTTTTTGTACGGTTATCTGTATTTCCTGTGATTGTTGGATTTGAAAAGTTTTGTTGATGCTGCAGCCGGATGCATCTTTGATTTCCACACTGTATTCTCCACTGGAAAGTTGATTCAGGTTGTTGGTTGTTGCGCCATTGGACCAAGTAAATGCATAGGGTGCTTGGCCTCCTGTAATGTCTAGGGAGATGGCGCCCTTGTCGGTGCTTCCGCAGCTGTTGTGTTGGATGGATTCATCTATATGTATAGGGCTGCCCTTTTCTTCAATGGTGAAATAAAGTGTGGTGCTGCAATTGTACTTGTCAAAAATTTCAACTGAATGGTCGCCGGCTTCTAGATTTTCTGCTTTGGTGGTGCCTTTTAATCCATTGCTCCATTCGAAACGGTAGGGATCTCCCCTTCCTACTACTACTTTTATTTCAGCCGTTCCGTTGGCAGCACCGCAAGTAGCGGCTTCTGTTTGAAGTAATTTTCCTATTAAAGGATAAGGTGGCTGAATAAGGATCTCTTTGGTGAGTTCCAATCCATTGGCATCAGTAATGATGACGGTATACTTTCCTGCATTGAGGTTGTCTATCGATGAAGTGTATTGCTTGATAGATGGCCATTCATATTGGTAGGGAGCTACTCCCCCTGAAACGTTGAGAATAATATTTCCTTTTTCTTCATACGAGCACAATGCAAGCTTTCCACTAACCTCTACGGCAAGAGGGGGAGAGGCATAGCTTTTACTGTTTGTTCCCAAGCAGAGGCAAAGGACAAAAGTATAGAGCCAAAGAAGCCTAGACCCATGTGTGGATGGATTTTGGTGCATATGATTAACGTCGAAGAAATAATTAGTAATCCGGGTAGATTATTGCTGGTTATTTGTATTTCGAAACATTAAAAACGCTTTTCAGTATTTAGAATATTATTTTATGAACTTCACATTCAAATTATTGAAATTTGTTATTTGATGTTTCTATTTAAAAATTATAAAATAAAATATAAAAAAACAAAATAAAGTATGGATGCTGATCGTTTGGGTTCGCCTTTCAAAAAATGAAAAACGAAAGAAAACGTAGTGAAAAGCAAAAAATAAGTTTTTAACAGCAAAAGATTTGGTTCTACTTGTTTGGGTTCTAATTCTGTTATTATTGAATATTTTTTTCATGAAAAATATTTTTCATGAAAAAGTTGCTAAAAACCAGTTGCGTTGAGAAAGTTACTAGCGAGACTACTTCTTATGTTATGGTGATGCGATCGAGTTAATTGAGGAGCTTAAATGGCTGGTGATTGGTTGGAAAAGTCAGGTGTACAATGCGCTAGGAAAAAATAATAATGCAGGTTTGTTGGTCAAAAAAAGAAAAAGCTCGGAGAGTTGGCTCCGAGCTTTTGTAATTATTACTACCAGGCTTGTGCAATGGTTTATACTCATCGCTAATTTAAATATATCCTGTTAATGCTCAAAGAATTATCAGTTAATAATTAGATAAATTGATAATTCTATTTGATATCAATGTCTATTTGATGTTTTAAAATATCCTCAAAGGATTCTCTTTTTCTGATCAAATGGGCTTTCCCATCCAATACCAATACTTCAGCTGGACGAAGACGGGAGTTATAATTAGATGCCATGCTAAAACCATAAGCTCCGGCATTTTTGATGGCCAAGATATCCCCTTCTTTTACTTCTTTTAGTTTTCTGTCCGCTGCAATAGTATCTGTTTCGCAGATATAGCCTACTATGGTGTAAACCCTGTCTGGTCCATTTAGTCTGGAGATATTTTCGACACCATGGTAGGCGTCATACATCATTGGTCTGATAAGGTGGTTGAGGCCTGAGTCCACACCAATAAAGGTAGAAGCTGGTGTAGATTTGATTACATTGGCATGTACCAATAAATAGCCACATTCACTCACCAAGAATTTGCCCGGTTCAAACCATATTTCCAGGTCTCTTCCGTATTCTGTACAGAACGTTTTGAAAGCTGCAGAGACTTTTTTGCCCACATCCTGAATGTCTGTGGTAATATCGGCCTCTTTATAAGCCACTTTAAAGCCTCCTCCAAAGTCCAAGAATTTCAAATCTTTAAATTCCCTGGCAGCATCAAATAAAATTTCAGCGCCTTTTAAGAATACCTCGGCATCCAAAATATCGGATCCAGTATGTACGTGCAATCCTATTACCTGCAAGTTGTGGACCTCCACGATCTTCAATACATGTTTCAGTTGAAGAATAGAAATTCCAAATTTACTGTCAATATGCCCGACGGAAATTTTTGCATTTCCTCCAGCCAAAATATGTGGGTTGAGGCGAATACAAATAGGTACGGAATTACCATAATAAGTGCCAAAATGCTCCAGCATTGGGATATTGTCAATATTGATCATTACCCCAAGGTCCACTGCTTGCTGGATTTCCTCAAAGGAAACACAGTTAGGAGTGTACATGATCTCTTCAGGACTGAAGCCCACATGTAGACAAAGATTTACCTCCTCTATGGAAACTGCGTCCACGCCAGTACCAGCTTTCTTCATCAACTTCAGAATATTGATGTTAGAAAGTGCCTTAGTTGCATATTTTATCTTCAGGTTTACTGTAGAAAATGCACTTTTCAATGCGGCTACCTGATCTAGTATTTTTTGTCCGTCATAGACATATACTGGAGTGCCGTATTCTTTGGCGATGTCCAAAAGCGGAACACCCTGAATCTGATACTGTTCGTTGTTGATAGTCATGATATATCAATAATTAAGTGGGCAAAGATAGAAAAGGAGGGGCAACAAAAAAAGGAAGGCAAAGCCTTCCTTTTTTAAATTTTAACCTACTATAGTATTAATTTCTACTTGTCAATTTCTTTTTTTGGCTTCTTTTAGTTCTTTGATCAAATCTTCCAGTCTTCCAATGGTTTCATCCAGTTCGGTATCATCCATTTTTATTTGGCCATTTTCATCTTTTTCAAAAGCAAAAACCTCTACTTTTTTGTTATGACTAAATATTTTGGCGTTTCCACCTTCCATGGTCTCTGTGTCGAAGTGAAAATCGGGGTTGGGATATCCCACTTTTTTTTCAATGACTCTTACTCGTTTTCCATCTTCTCGTAGGATTTCCACATCGACATCATCATCTCTTTCCACCCAAGCCATATGTTTAGAAATCCCTACTCGTTTTTGATTCATTTTCATTGTCGACAGACTGATCTTTTTACCATCAATAGTGGTTTCCAGGACCAGTTTGTCATGTTGCCCTTTTGGAAGGTCTAGCTTTAATTCCTTAAAGAAGGGGTCCTTTTCCATGGTTGCTCGGCTGTCATAGGTCTTTGAAATATTTTCTTTTACACCATCTTTTTCTGCACTAAGGTTCAAGTAATATTTGGTGGGGTCTTCATCATTCTGGGCGAGAGAAACTGAAGAGATGGCAAAGCAGCAAAAGACTGCTATGATCCAATTTAATTTTGTTTTCATAGTGATTTGGGTTTAGAGGAACATTGATTTAAGGAAATGATCTATCGACTAATTATGTTATGAATTAAATCAGTAAGTTGATCAATATAAATGTACCTGATTTCGAAATAAAATTCTATGGGAGGCCTGTTAAGCCTTGTTAAAAATTGTTAAGGTTCCGGCATACTCCATATTTACGAGTAAATTTGTATCATGTCTAAGACAAAAATGAAAATAATAATTCTGTTAATGTCCCTTGCTTGTGTGGGATTGGTGGCCTTCCAATACTACTGGGTAGCCAATGCCATCAAGATCAATCAGGAGAGGTTTGAGCAGAATGTTTACCAGTCTTTGGCGGCCAGTATTGCTAAATTGGAGAAAGGAGAGACCAGTGAGATCATTCTTAATGCCATGGCAAAGGACAGTACTTTCAAGCAGGTCCTTTTCCAAAAGATAGAACCCATAGAGTTTAATATCAAGAGACAGGTTTCCATAGAGCGAAGACCTTCTGTATTGGATTCCTTGTTTAAGGAAACAGTGCCCCAAGTGTCTCAGACCTTTCGAAGAATGATTGCTTCCAGAAGTGGAAAGCCCCAGGACCAATTTGAGTTGCAAAAGTATTTTGAGCTTCCTCCTTCCATTGCCAGTCAGTTGTTTACTCCTGACGAAATGATTATCTATCTTCAGGAAAAAGAAAAATACCTGGAGTTCGTCGCCAAGCGGGACAGTTTTGCCATGGTGCAGGATTACACCTTCAATAGGGAGGCTTTGATTACCGAGGAATATAATATTTCAGAAAATGCAGCTGAGAATATTGTAAAAGCCAATAAGAAAATCGAATTGGTGGAAGTGGTGATGACCCAGTTACTGGCAGATGCAAAGGTGGGTATTTTAAACCGGGTGGACACGGCGGCCCTACACAGGGATATTAGATCACAGCTTAGTAAAAGGGGGATCAATGGCCATTTTGAATTGGCTATATTGGATCATGAGAATTCCTTGATCGGGATTAATGAAATTCAAAACCCTCAGTTCTTTTTGGCCAATGGCCTGAAAGCAGAGCTTTTTCCGGGGGACTTGGTAGGTAAGGAAAATTTTATGATGATTAATTTTCCTTCCAAAAATGCTTTTCTGATCAGTCAGATTTGGCTCCCACTATCCAGCTCGCTGGTGTTTCTATTGATTATCATCTTTTGCTTTGTCTATGCCATCAAGGTGATTATTAGGCAGAAAAAGCTTTCTGAGACCAAGAATGATTTTATCAACAATATGACCCATGAGTTCAAAACACCCATTGCCACTGTGAGCTTGGCAGTGGAGGCTTTGCAGGATCCTGATTTGATCAATCAGGATGCATTTAGGAATAGGTACTTGGGGATAATCAAAGATGAAAACAAGCGTTTGGGCAGCCAAGTGGAAAAAGTGCTGCAGGCAGCTGCACTGGACAAGAAGGATTTCAAATTGAAATTTGAACAAGTGGATTTGGTAAACCTCCTGGAAGAGGCCAAGAAGCATTTTGAATTACAGGTGGAGAAAAAGGGAGGTATCATCAAAATGGAAGTAGATGTACTGAATCCTTACTTGCAGGCAGATGCCTTTCATTTGTCCAATATCATCAATAATCTTTTGGATAATGCGAATAAATACTCCAGAGAAGAGCCGGAGATTTTGCTTAAATTGGTCGAGCATTCAGATGGATTTACCATTACTATAAAAGATAATGGTATGGGTATGTCTAAAGATTCGGTCAAGAAGATTTTTGATAAATTCTACCGTGTTCCAACCGGAAACGTTCATGATGTTAAAGGATTTGGCTTGGGATTGGCCTATGTAAAAACAATGGTGGAAGAGCACCATGGTGAGATTTTTGTTGAAAGTGAAATCAATAAAGGAAGTACATTTACCATCAATTTACCCCGAAAAAAATGAGTAAAGCTAGACTTTTGGTCGTAGAAGACGACCCTAATTTGGGAGACATCCTACAGGAATATTTGACCATGAAAGGATATGATACCACTTTGTGCAGGGATGGAGAAGAGGGCTGGAGCCAGTTCAAGAAAGATAAATTTGATCTTTGCATATTGGATATCATGATGCCCAAAAAGGATGGTTTTACCCTAGGTAAGGATATCAAAAAAATCCAAGAGGATATTTCCATTATCTATTTGACTGCTAAGAATATGAAGGATGATGTCATCGAAGGCCTGAAAATCGGTGCAGATGATTATATCACCAAACCATTTAGTATGGAGGAATTGCTCTTACGTATCGGGGCCATTCTTAGAAGGACCCAAAAAGGCAATGAGGCACCGGCAAGTTTGAAGAATTATAATTTGGGCGATTTGGTCCTGCACTATGATGAGCAGCTGTTGGAAAGTCCTCAGGGCAAGCACAAGTTGACTTCCAAGGAAAATGAGTTGCTCAGGCTATTGGCTTCTGAGCTGAACAAACCAGTGAACCGTAGCTATGCCTTAAAGCAGATTTGGGGTGATGATAGCTATTTTAATGCGCGAAGTATGGACGTTTATTTGAGTAAAATCAGGAAACTGTTAAAGGCGGATCCCAAAGTACAGATTATCACTATCCATGGTGAAGGGTTTAAGATGGTGGTAAAAGAAGAGTAATGATAAATATTGATTGATATCAAGAGGCCGGAATCAAGTTTGGCCTCGTTTTTTGTTTATTCTTTCTTTAAAAATTGGATATTCCTTTGGAGACCTTTTAGCTTAGTTCGTTTAACGGCTGATTTTTGAAATACTTTGCTGAATGTTTCTTGGGTGATTTCTTCCCAATCTTTATTGGTCATTTCCTGAAGTTCTGGATGGGGCAGAAATTCCTTTTCCTGATGGGGTTTTGAGAAGCGGTTCCAAGGGCATACATCCTGGCATATGTCACAGCCAAACATCCAATTTTCAAATTTTCCCTTCATGGAGCTAGGAAGCTCATCTTTTAGCTCTATGGTAAAATAGGAAATACATTTGGATCCATCCACTACACCGGCTTGAACGATTGCATCTGTCGGGCAGGCATCTATACATCGTGTGCAGCTGCCGCAGAAGTCTTTGGTGATGGGGGCGTCTGGGCTTGCTTCAAGGTCAATAATAAGCTCGGCCAAGAAGAAAAAACTCCCCATTTTTCTGTTGAGGAGCAAGCTGTTTTTGCCCTGCCAGCCTAGGCCGGATTTTTGGGCCCACTGGCGTTCCATCACTGGGGCAGAATCCACAAAGGCCCTTCCTTCAATGTTCCCTATGCTCTCTTTTAGCCTTTCCAGAAAGGTTTTTAGTTTGTCTTTGATTACAAAATGGTAATCCTTGCCATAGGCATATTTGGCGATTTTATAATGCTCACTTTCTTCTGGAAGCTTTTCTTCAGGATAATAATTGTATATCAAACTGACGACCGTTTGGGCCCCTTCTACCAGTTGACGAGGATCAAGCCTTTTGTCAAAATGATTGGCCATATAGCCCATTTCCCCATGGTAATTGCGGTTTAGCCAAGCTTCTAGCTTTGGGGCTTCTTCCTCGAGAAATTCCGCTTTGGCGATACCACAATACTCAAAGCCAAGATCTTTGGCCAAGTGTTTGATGATGGCGGCATTTTTCTCTAATTGATTCATGGAAAGCATCTCTTTAGGAGAATGACTTGCTGGTTATTGGTCGCCAAATAAAGGTCCGTTCTGTACACCAAAATTGGGACGGATATTAAGATGTTTATAGGCCAGTTCAGTGGCAACCCTACCCCTTGAGGTTCTTTTAAGATAGCCTTCTTGAATCAAAAATGGTTCATAGACTTCTTCAATGGTCTCACTTTCCTCACTGCAGGCAGTGGCAATGGTGGAGAGACCCACAGGTCCACCTTTAAATTTATCAATGATGGTCATGAGGATGCGGTTATCCATTTCATCCAGTCCATTTTCATCCACATCCAAAGCGTCCAAGCCCATCTTTGCGATGTCTATGGTAATGGTTCCATTTCCCTTGATGTCCGCAAAATCGCGTGTTCTACGCAAAAGCGTATTGGCAATTCTTGGGGTGCCACGACTCCTTCTGGCAATTTCATAGGCAGCGATCTCGTCGATAGGAGCCCCCAGGATATTGGCAGATCTGGTTACGATGGTCGTAAGCAATTTGGCATCATAATATTCCAAACGGGCATTAATGCCAAATCTGGCCCTTAAGGGAGAGGTCAAAAGCCCAGAACGGGTGGTAGCCCCAATGAGGGTAAAAGGATTCAAGGAAATCTGGACTGAGCGGGCATTGGGCCCGGAGTCCAGCATGATGTCAATGCGGAAATCCTCCATGGCCGAGTAGAGGTATTCCTCTACCACAGGATTGAGCCGGTGAATCTCATCGATGAAAAGCACATCCCCTTCATCCAAATTGGTAAGCAGTCCGGCAAGATCAGAAGGCTTGTCCAATACAGGTCCAGAAGTGATCTTTAAGTTACTTTCCAGTTCGTTGGAGATAATATGGCTCAAAGTGGTCTTCCCTAGACCCGGAGGGCCGTGCAGAAGAACGTGATCCAGTGGCTCTCCCCTTTTTCGGGCAGCAAGCACAAATACCTGGATATTGTCCACAATTTTTTGTTGACCGGTAAAGTCATCAAAGCTGAGTGGACGCAGGGCTTTTTCAATTTCCCTGTCGGTATGGCTCATATTTTCATTTTCGCCGCTTAGATAGTCTTCTCTCATATTCTCCTTTTTCCTTGGGTACAAATATAGAAAAATCAAAGTAGGAAAAAGTCAGTAGCCATGGACTTGTGACAGACTTTTGGGGACAATTAAAAAAATAAAAATTAACTTTCGGGAAAATTTCCTGATTTACATGCAAAAGAACGCCAGAAAAAATATTATTTACTCCATCATTCTCTTGTTGGTGGTTTTTTTAGTATTCCTTTACAGACAAAATCAAAATGCCCCTAAAACTCCAGAGCCAGAGAAAGAGGGGAAGATGGTCATTAGCGGCCAAACGATGGGAACATCCTATAGGATTGTTTATTTGGATTTGGAAAACAGGGATTTTACAGCTTCGGTGGATTCTCTTTTGGAAGTTTTCAATGAATCTTTGTCTACCTATATTCCATCATCTGAGCTGAGCCGTTTCAATCAAGGGGATACGCTGTTTTTTGAGTCGAAATTCTTTCCGGCCATTTTGGAAAGAGGTAGGGAGATTAATGAGCAAACCGCTGGTGCCTTTGACCCAACAGTTGGTCCGCTGGTAAATGTTTGGGGATTTGGTCCAGAGGGGGCAAGCCCGAAGGATAGTGTGGATATTGGGGCATTACTCAGAAAAGTCGGTTATAGCAAAATCCAGTTTGATGAGGAGAAGGTTTGGAAATCGCAGCCCGAAGTTTACCTGGATTTCAGTGCTATTGCCAAGGGCTACGGAGTAGATGTGGTGGCTACTTTTTTGAAAAGTAAGGGAGTCAAGGACATGTTGGTAGAGATTGGCGGAGAGTTGGTGGCTAAGGGTAGCAATGAAAACGGGGAATTATGGAAAGTAGGTGTGAACCAGCCCAGTGACGATGTTAGTAATAATGATATTTATAGCATCATAGCATTGGATAATCGTGGAATGGCCACTTCTGGAAATTATAGGAATTATTATGTGAAAGATAGCGTTAGGTACTCTCATACCATCAATCCCAAAACAGGTTACCCAGTAAATCATCAGTTGCTGTCAGCTACAGTGTTGGCCAAGGACTGTATGACTGCAGATGCTTTTGCTACGGCCATGATGGTGATGGGCACAGAAGAGGCAATTGCTTTGCAGGAAAAGATGACGGATATCGAAGTGTTCCTTATTTATGATGAAGGAGGAGAAATGAAAACCTTTGTCAGTGAAAAGCTGAAACCTTTTGTTTCCTATATCAAAGGGCAAGAGCAATAAGGGGGGAGGATAGGCAATCTTATTGATTGTTATTTTAAAATTGTTGGGGATTTTATTCCAAATTCTAATTGTAAAGAAGTCGGATAAGCATACTGAAAACCTATGGTCGGAAAATTTCTAATACTTTTTTTATCTGCCCTGATTGCGGGCTTGTTGGCATATGCTGTGCCAAAGTGGAAGGAAAAGAGCTTTAAGCTGGTATTGGTTTTTGCGGGTTCTTATCTTTTTTCCATCACCGTTTTACATATTTTACCTGAGTTGTTTGCCAATAGGGATTCGGCTTATTATATGGGCTTGTATGTACTGATCGGTTTTTTGTTGCAACAGGTGTTGGAGTTTCTTTCCTCTGGTATAGAGCATGGCCATATCCATCACCATGGTACCGGAAAGAATACGGTATGGATGGTGATGATAGGACTGTCCTTGCATGCTTTTTTAGAGGGGACCTTATTGAGTCAACAGCCCTCTCTTTCAGGTCATCATCATGGTACAGAAACTTTACTGTTGGGGATTATCATGCATAAGGCCCCGGCGGCTTTTGCCTTGGTTGCAGTGTTGATGAATAATTTGAAGAGGAATTTGGTTTTAATATTGCTAATGGTCTTTGCTTTGGCTTCTCCATTGGGTATGCTTTCAAGTCAGTTTCTTTTTGCACAGGAGATTTTGGGAACTGAAACGATAGATATCCTATTTGGATTGGTTGCAGGTGGTTTTCTTCATATTTCCACGACTATATTTTTTGAAAGTAGTCCACATCATAAATTTCATTTGAACAGGTTATTGCTCAGCCTACTGGCGGCTTTATTGGCGATAGCTACTGAATATTTGATATAGTAATTGTTCAGGGTTGATTGGTGATTCTAGCTGAGAAATGTGATCAAATTTAGATGTTTGCTGCCATTTGATCAGGTTTGGAGAAAAATGTTTGGAAATAGTCTGGATTATCAGTGTATTTGTTGTTATTTAAAGGTTTGATATAAGGTAGGAAGTGTTGAGTTGGTGATCATCCAAAGGATTATTCGTTTTCAACGCGCACTACTTAAAGTCTTTTAATTTAACCCCAAATACCCTTTTTATAACATGACTCATCAAGAAAGAATGAAGGCTTATTGGAGGAAGAATGTTAAAATTCTTTTGTCTCTTCTGGCCGTTTGGTTTTGCGTATCCTTTGGTTGCGGCATTTTGTTAGTGGATTTTTTTGATCAATGGCATATAGGAGGTTTTAAGCTGGGATTTTGGTTTGCCCAGCAAGGCTCCATTTATGTTTTTGTAATATTAATTTTTGTTTATGTCTGGCTTTTGAACAGGCTGGATAGGGAGTTTGATGTACACGAATAAATTTTTATACCACAGCGAAATCATTAAATCATGGATATTTTAGTTTGGACTTACATTTTAGTGGGGCTTTCTTTTGCCCTTTATATAGGTATAGCGATTTGGACCCGGGCGGGTTCTACCAAGGAATTTTACGTAGCAGGAGGCGGGGTGTCCCCGCTGGCCAATGGGATGGCAACAGGGGCTGACTGGATGTCTGCCGCTTCATTCATTTCAATGGCAGGAGTGATTTCCTTTGCAGGTTATGATGGTTCTGTTTATTTGATGGGCTGGACAGGAGGTTATGTGTTGCTGGCCCTATTATTGGCGCCCTATCTGCGTAAGTTTGGAAAATTTACGGTGCCTGATTTTGTGGGAGACCGTTATTATTCCAATAAAGCAAGAGTTGTGGCCGTGATTTGTGCCATTTTCATTTCTTTTACTTATGTGGCCGGACAAATGCGCGGTGTAGGGATTGTATTCTCGAGGTACCTGGAAGTTGATATCAATACTGGTGTGATTATCGGGATGTGCATCGTATTTTTCTATGCTGTTTTGGGAGGAATGAAAGGAATTACCTATACACAGGTGGCTCAGTATTGTGTGCTGATTTTTGCATTTATGGTGCCGGCTATTTTTGTTTCCATGCAGCTGACCAGTAATCCAATTCCCCAGCTTGGATTGGGAGGAACGGTGGCAGATGGAACTTTCCTTTTGGATAAATTGGATGGTGTATTGACTGAATTGGGCTTTAATGCTTATACCACCGGGCAAAAGCCAATGATAGATATGTTTGCCATTACCTTGGCCTTGATGGTAGGTACAGCAGGTTTGCCGCATGTGATTGTCCGCTTTTTTACCGTTCCTAGGGTCAAGGACGCGAGACTTTCAGCCGGCTATGCTTTGGTCTTTATCGCAATCCTGTATACCACTGCTCCAGCGGTAGCGGCTTTTGGGATTTATAATGCCATAGATTCTGTAGCTGAAAAGCCAGTGGATGAGTTGCCTGAGTGGGTGCAGAATTGGCAGCAGACGGAATTGATACAGATTGATGACAAGAATGGAGATGGTACAGTGCAATACCTTGCTGAGGCGGAGAAAAATGAACTGACCATAGACAAGGATATCATGGTTTTGGCCAATCCGGAGATAGCAGAATTGCCCAACTGGGTGGTAGGCTTGGTGGCAGCTGGAGGAATGGCAGCAGCGCTTTCTACAGCAGCAGGTCTGCTTTTGGTGATTTCTACCTCTGTTTCACGGGATTTGGTGAAAAACTTCAATCCTGGAATTTCTGACAAGAAAGAATTGATGATCGCTAGAGGTGCTGCAGCGGTAGCAGTGGTTGTGGCTGGCTATTTTGGTGTGAATCCTCCTGGTTTTGTTGCCCAGGTGGTAGCTTTTGCCTTTGGTTTAGCAGCGGCTTCTTTTTTCCCGGTGATCATTATGGGGATTTTCTCCAAAAGGATGAACAAGGAAGGGGCCATAGCGGGTATGTTGACCGGTTTGGTTTTTACCCTGTCCTATATCATATATTTTAAGTTTGGTACGGAACTTTTCGGAATTTCGGCAGAGCAACTGACTGCTGAAAATTGGCTGTTTGGCATTTCCCCTGAAGGGATCGGTTCTGTTGGGATGCTATTGAATTTCGTGGTGAGTTTTGTGGTGTCCATGATGACTCCAGCTCCACCCGTTGCTGTTCAAGAGATGGTGGAGGATATCCGTATTCCTAGAGGTGCTGGAGAGGCACATTCCCATTAGCTTTTTGTTAAATAATCCTAACAGGATATCTATTTAGGATTCGACTCGTTATATTTTAACAAAAGATTGGAATGGTTGTGTGCGTGGAGATTTAATATGGTAGAAAGTGGTCTTTTTCGAAATATTTCTTTAATGTATTGTTTGTTTTTCGAAATATTAGAAATAGCTTGAGGATCCAAAAAAGGATAGAACAAATTAATAATACAACCTAAAATTAGATTTATATATGAGTGATAGAATCCACACCCTAAGTGGTTATTTTCATGAATATCAAAAAAGTGTTACTGAACCAGAACAGTTTTGGGCGAGGATCGCAGATTCCTTTCATTGGAAAAAGCGATGGGATAAGGTTTTAGACTGGAATTTTGAAGGACCAGACGTGAAGTGGTTTGTCAATGGTAAACTCAATATCACCGAAAATATACTAGAAAGACACCTGTTCATTATGGGGGATCGGCCAGCGATCATTTGGGAACCCAATGACCCCAATGAGGAAGGCAGGACTTTAACATATCGTCAGCTTTATCATGCAGTATGTCAGTTTTCCAATGCTTTAAAAGCTAAAGGGATAAAGAAAGGTGATAAAGTGATTATCTATATGCCAATGGTGCCGGAAGCGGCGATTGCCATGTTGGCCTGTGCCAGGATTGGAGCTGTCCATTCAGTTGTTTTTGCTGGTTTTTCCAGTAATGCCTTGGCAGATAGAATCAATGACTGTGAAGCGAAGGCGGTATTGACTTCTGATGGGAATTTCAGAGGTAGCAAGAAGATAGATGTAAAGGCTGTAGTGGATGAGGCTTTGGAGAGAACCAATACTGTGGAATCCGTCATTGTTTATCAGAGGACCAAGCAGGAGGTGAATATGAAGGAAGGCCGAGACTATTGGTGGCATGATGTCATCAAGGGCCAGCCTGATACCAATGAAGCAGAGGTAATGGACAGTGAGGACATGCTGTTTATCTTATATACCTCAGGATCTACAGGAAAACCAAAAGGCGTGGTACATACGACTGGTGGTTATATGGTTTACTCTAAATATTCATTTGAAAATGTGTTCCAATATTCGCCGGGTGATGTTTATTGGTGTACAGCAGATATAGGGTGGATTACTGGCCATTCCTATATCGTTTACGGACCATTATTGGCTGGTGCCACATCCATTATGTTTGAGGGGGTACCTACCTATCCCGATGCTGGAAGATTCTGGGCAGTAGTAGATAAATATCAGGTAAACCAGTTCTATACAGCACCTACGGCCATCCGGGCATTGGAAGCACATGGAACCAAGCCTATCGAGCCATACAAGTTGGATTCTCTTAAGGTGCTTGGTTCTGTGGGAGAGCCTATCAACGAGGAAGCTTGGCACTGGTACCATACTCATATTGGAAAGAATAAATGTCCTATTGTGGATACTTGGTGGCAAACCGAAACGGGTGGCATTATGGTGTCTCCTTTGGCAGGGGTCACTCCGACCAAACCGGCTTATGCTACTTTGCCACTCCCAGGTGTTCAGCTGGCCATCGTTGATCCCGAAGGAAAAGAGCTGAAAGGAAATTCTGTAGAGGGAAATCTCTGCGTAAAATTCCCTTGGCCAGGAATGATCCGAACTACTTATGGGGATCATGAGCGTTGTAAGCAGACTTATTTCTCCACTTATAAGGGAATGTACTTTACTGGCGATGGCGTCAAAAGGGACCATGATGGATATTACAGAATACTGGGTAGGGTAGATGATGTCATCAATGTGTCTGGCCATAGAATGGGTACTGCCGAGGTAGAAAATGCCATTAATGAGCACCCTAAAGTGATCGAATCTGCTGTGGTAGGCTATCCACATGAGGTCAAAGGACAAGGAATCTATGCCTATGTGATCTGTGATATGAAGAACAGGACGGAGGAAAACCTCAAAGGTGAAATAAAGGATACGATCAGTAAAATCATTGGTCCTATCGCCAAGCCGGATAAAATCCAGATTGTACCAGGCTTGCCAAAAACCCGTTCGGGAAAAATCATGCGAAGGATCTTAAGAAAGGTTGCAGAAGGTTCTATGGACAATATGGGGGATACTTCCACTCTACTGGATCCAGGGGTTGTGGATGAAATCATCAAAGGCAGGATAGAGTAATTAAAGATTGGTATAGAACAAAAGCCGTTTCTTGATTTAAGAAACGGCTTTTTTCATGAATAGAGCTTGCTGTAAATTGTGTTCTTCATTCAACCCGAAATATGCATTAGCTTATCTATTACGGACTGAAAATGCTTTAAAATCAGTCGCTTTGCTGCTGTTTTCGACTTCACCATAGCGGTGCTATGCCTCAGTCTCCAAACAGCCTGATTTTCTTGCATTTTCAGCCCTCACTACGATTGCTAATGCATAATCCGGGTTCAACCCGCATTATGTATTAGCCTGTTTATTATGAGTTGAAACTCCGTTTAAATCAGTCTATTTGCTTCCTGGTTGATAGGGGATGATTTTCTTGCAGTTTTGCATATTCCGGGTTCAATAACCTTTCTTTCTTCATACTTTTACCTTTCAGCGGTTTTTAAGTAGATTAGCCTGCTAATAGGAGCCATATGCAGGTACTGTACCTTTGAGAGTGCCTATAGCCCAAAACCAATAACCATGTCAAATGTAATTGTCAATAGGGTAAAGGAGTTTTTATTTCGATATCCTCCTTTCAGTTTTCTTTCGGATGAGCTTTTGGAAAGCGTAGCCAAGGAAGTAGAGCTGATGTATTTCAGTAGGGAAGAGTACATCTTTAGGAAGGGAAACCCGGCCAATCCCCATTTTTTTGTGTTGAAGGAAGGATCAGTTTACCTTACGGAAGAAGATTCTGGAAAGATGGTGGTCAAGGATTATTGTGATGAAGGCGATGTTTTTGGAGTAATGGCACTTTTGGGTAACAGGCCCTATGTCTTGAATGCCTATGCGGCAGAAGATAGTCTTTTATATGCTGTACCAGTGGATATTTTTAATAAGATCCTCAAAGAAAACAGCGAAGTCAGTTTGTATTTTGCAGCAGGGTTTGCTGCCGGTCAGGTAGTGGTAAGGACCGATCTTTCCCAATCGCAAAAGGCAAGAAAATTATTTAGGGATGCGAATTCTGACCATGGTCTCTCTTTGTTTCTGGAAAATGGCAAGGTTAATTTTCCTACGGATGTGGTGAGTTGTCAGCAGGGAGCCAAGATAAGTGAAGCGGCAAGGATGATGCATGAAAAGGATGTAGGCTCCATAGTGGTGTTGGATGTTCAGGAGCATCCTGTTGGGATTATTACGGATAAGGATTTAAGAAATAGAGTGGTGGCCACTGGACTATCAGTGGATGCCAAAGTGGAGGAAATCATGACCTCTCCGGTGATGACCATGCACCATAAAAGTAATTTTCCTAGCCTGTATTTGATGATGATCAAGCATCATCTGCACCATTTGGTGTTGACTGAAGATGGGACAGATCAAAGTAAGATCACAGGTATTCTTTCCGACCATGATGTCTTTTTGTCCCAGGGAAATAGCCCTGCAGTCCTCATTCATGCTTTGATGAATACCTGGGATGTGGAGGAGATGAAAGTGATCAGGGACCGTGCAGAGAATCTGTTGGCCTATTATTTGGAAAATGAAGTGGCTATAGATTTTATTGCCAATATTATCTCTGAGGTCAATGATGTGATTATCAGAAGGGCGATATTATTGGCCAAGAAAAAACTGGACCCAAGTTATCCTAAAGCCGCCAAGGTACCATTTTGTTTTCTATCCTTGGGGAGTGAAGGCAGACAGGAGCAGTTGCTCAGGACAGACCTGGACAATGCTTTAGTATATGAAGATGTGGAAGAAGCAGAGCGGGAGAATACCAAGGCTTATTTTCAACAACTTTCTGATGAGGTTATCAAAGTACTGCTGGCATGTGGTTTTCACCCTTGCCCCAGTAAAGTCATGGCAAATAATTCAGCTTGGTGTAATTCGCTTTCTATCTGGGAATCTTATTTCAATGAGTGGGTCAATCTACCCGATGAAGAGTCCTTGATTAAAGCGACCATTTTCTTTGATTTTAGGCCTGTTTTTGGAAACAAGGAGCTTGCGGAGGCCATGACCCGACATATCTTTAAGGCAATTGATAAAAGGGAAGTGTTTATGAGTTTTTTGGCCAATAATGCGCTTTTGAACCCGCCACCTTTGGGTTTTTTTAGGAATTTTATTGTGGAGAAATCCGGTGAACATAAAGACCAGTTTGATATTAAACTGCGGGCCATGTTGCCTCTGGCGGATGCAGCTAGGTTATTGATTTTGAGCCACCGACATATGGGTGTCAATAATACCTTCAAAAGATTTGAAGTATTGGCCGAACTGGAACCTCAAAATGCAGAGCTTTTCAGGGAAGCAGGAAAAGCTTATGAGATATTCTTGCGTCTTAGGGCATTGGAGGGGATTGGTTCAGATTCCTCAGGCAGATATATCAGCCCGAATTCCTTGGGTAAATTGCAGCGACGAATGTTGAAGAATGCCTTTTCTCCAATCCGTCAAATTCAAGAGATGTTGGCTTTGAGATTTCAAACTGATTTTATTGATAGGTAAATGAGCTGGTTGGATATTTTTCGTAAGAAAGCAAATAAAATTCCGGAAGTAGAGCATTATGAATCATTATTTGAGGTGGATCATGCCAAGAATACAGCTCTCAAAGAACTATCCTTTGTGGTCTTAGATACAGAGACGACAGGTTTGGATGTAAAAAAAGACCATGTACTTGCTTTTGGCGGTGTCAAAATCATTAAGGGGCGAATCAAGGTGGATACAAGCATGGAAAGTTTGTTGTTTTCTACCAAACAAAATGTATCAAGTATTAAAATCCACGAAATCATCCAATCCAATGATGCCATGCCCATTGATGATTTTGTGAAAGAGTTATTGCCTTATTTGGGAAAACATATTATGGTGGCCCATCATGCGGGTTTTGACCTAGCTATGTTGGAAAAACTGGTGAAGCCTTATGGCCTTAGAAAGATCTTGAATCCCATTGTAGATACAGGAGACCTGGCCATTCGTATAGAACATGGCGTGCCCTATGATCCCAACCGTATCAACCTGGAGAACTATAGTTTGGATGCTTTATGCGAAAGGTACAATATCCCCATTCATGATCGACACACTGCGGCGGGGGATGCGTTTTTGACCGCACAATTATTGCTCAAACTCCTGAAGGAGGCTGAAAAAAGAGGGATCAAGACTTATGGGGATTTGATGAGATACTAAAGAGCCTACTAAGATGTTAGTATCTAGTAGCGAGATTAGGAAAGAGAATTCCCTGTTTAATCTTTGAGCTTTACTTCCATCTGGCCGGTTGATTTAAGATAAAGTCTGATGTCTTCTTTCGTTGTATAGATTCCTTCTACATCCAAGGCAGGTCTGATGACCCTAAAAGAGGCAAATTTGGTGTCTATATAACCTTGCTGTTGCAATTCCATTCTGGCTTCTTTGATATAGTCACCAATAGGATAGCTGGCATATTTTTGGATTTCTTCCAGTAACTGCCCCTGTTTCATCCAGCTGGCACTGTTTGCTAGAATGTTTTTGGTGTTGATATCGAAGTCTATATCCTCAAAAACAATAGACTCTGTTAAGGGATCATAGGAGGGTTTTCCAACCAAATAAATATTGCCAGAAATATTCTTTTTGCCGTTTCTGTTGACCAAAAAATCCACTTTTACCAAGGCTTTATCGCCAAAGTTCTGGGTTTTAAAAGCTTTTGGAATCAGTTGGGTGCTGCCGTCCATTTTAAAGGATTGACCGGCTAACATATCATTGAGGTACTTGTCCATATCCTGATAGGGAATGGATAAGGGCAAGGTGATGTCCAAGTAATTATTGTCATCATCATTATAATAAAGCTTGGGCAAGGGACTTAGCTCAACGACAGGTTCAGATCCTATTTGGGTAAATACTTCGCCCTCTATGCCGATGGTAAGTGCAAGTTTTTGGTCCGTAGTAAACTTCTCTTTTACTTTAATTTTATGCGGGACAGTATATACATAGGCATCAAATCCCTCATGTTCGATTTTGACTGGTCGACCATAGGCTTCCCATGTTTCTTGAATCATGTCTCTAAAGCTAATCCGGCTGAGGTTTTCACCGGTGAGTTGGTCGTCCAGCATCTTTTCCACATGTTCTTTTAGTATGGGTTCAAGATCAAATTCATAACCTAGCAAATTGTATTTTAGAGACCTTCCCCAGCTCTCAATATTGATGTTGGATATGCCAATATCCCAGTTGCTACCTATTTCCGGAATGAAACTTACCTTGGGTTGCAGAGCTTCATCAAAGGGAATGGCGGTGGAAATGCTCTGTCCAAAAAGCTTCTTTTCAATATTGATTTTCCCTTTTAGCTTTAAGGGCAGTTCTATTTGCAATTGGTTTTGTCCCCGGGCGCTGAGTGCGATATTGCCAGTTTTGTTTACTTCCAAGTCGGCCACCAGACCATTTCCCATGTCCAGTCCCTTATCACTATAGAGCAGTTGGCTTAATTCCCTATTGAGGTTTTTTTCTATATAATCAAGCGGAATTTCTAAAGGCACATTCACTTTAGAGATCGCTTCTGGAAGGACAGCAGGAGCGCCTTGATATTCGGGTTTTTCAGGGTTTATCCCCTTACAGGAAACGATCAGCAGTAGTAAACTGATCATTACTATATTACTTTTCATAATGGACTTTTCAGGCTTACAAGATTAATAAATCATTTGGACTTTAGGGAGTCTGTGACCAAGTCTTTGCCATTTTCATGCCTTAAAATTTCTTAAATTCCAGTTTGGTATAAATTTCTTAATTAGATGATACAAAGATATTTACTTTAATATGGTTCATGGCAAAGGAACTGTGAAATGAGCGGTACGAGCTTGAATGCTGAAAGCTTGGGGTCCTTTTCTACGTTTATTTTGTTGATTTCCATTATCTTCGAACCAAAATATCCCTTTTGCGTGTTAGGGCATAGAAAATAAAACTTGACTATTATGGCTTGGAAATCAATCGAAAATTTGGCTCAGATTCAGCAGCTAAAAGAAGAAAGCAAAACCCAACCTGTTTTGATCTTTAAACATTCTACTAGCTGTTCCATTAGTGGAATGGCCTGGAACCGTCTTCAGCGCAACTGGCAAGATGAGGACTTTGAAAAGGTCAGTCCTTATATTTTGGATCTTTTGAGCTATAGGGATATATCAAATGCAATCGCAGTGGAGTTTGCTGTAGGACATGAGTCTCCTCAAGTTATTCTGGTAAAGGATGGCATGGCTTATTATGATAGTAGTCATATGGGGATCAATTATCAGGAAATCATTGGCCAGGTTGGTTGATTGGCTATTAGCCAAAAATATATTTGCGGTGCCTTCAGTTGCTGATGGCACCTTTTTATTTGAAATAAGGAGCGTCTAATTCATATCCATTTTTGACCACTTGTCAATAAAAATAGGATTTTGGGTATTATTTTCTGCTTGTAAATTAAACGTCTGTGGTCTGATGCTGTCTAATAGGCATCAAATTCAGGATTTATGAAACAAGCGATTACATTTTTAATTATTGGGATTTTACTTTCTACGTTTAATTGGCAGGTTGTTGCACAGCAGAATAGGGGTGGCAGAGGACAAGGCACTTCTGCTATGGGACCTTCCAGTATTGCAGGGCATGTGCTAGATGCAGAAACCAAGGAGCCTTTGATAGGTGCCAATGTGCGTTTAAAATCAGAGACGGACAGTATTATGGGGGCGGGAGTAACCGATGAGCGAGGTGATTTTACTATTGTTCGTCCAAGGGTTTCTCGTTTGATCGTGGAAATTTCATACATAGGCTATCTCAAATCGAGTCAAGTGATCGACCAGCGTGGATCAGTGGATCTGGGAGAGATCAGTTTGATGGGGAATAGTAATGAACTAGGAGAGGTATTGGTAGAAGGGCAGGTTCCTGTGGGTGAAATGAAAGGTGATACTGCTGTTTTCAATGCGGATGCTTTTAAGACCAAGGAAAATGGTTATGCGGAGGACCTGATCAAGAAGATTCCTGGGGTAGTCATAGAAAATGGTAAAATACAGGCCCAAGGGGAGGATGTGCAAAAGGTCTTAGTGGATGGCAGGGAGTTCTTTGGGAATGACCCTAATATTGCCTTGAAAAACCTCCCTTCCAATATGATAGACCAAGTAGAAATCTTAGACCAAAAATCAGATCAGTCCAGACTCACTGGTTTGGATGATGGCAATTATGCCAAGACCATTAATATCATTACCAAAGGAAATATGCGTAATGGGTATTTTGGAAGAGTCTATGGAGGATATGGCAATGAGGATAGATATTCAGCAGGAGGAAACATTAATCTCTTTAATGGAGACAAAAGAATATCCATTATCGGCCTATCCAATAATATTAACCAACAGAATTTTTCCTCCCAAGACCTACTGGGTGTGTCTGGTGGAGCAGGGGGAGGATCGCGGCGGAGAGGTGGCGGAGGGGGAGATGGTAACTTCCTTACCGGAAATAATAACGGCATTGCCAAGACCAATTCCCTAGGCCTTAACTACAGCGATAAATGGGGTGATAAAATGAATTTTACAGGTAGTTACTTTTTTAATCATTCGAACAATGGTCTGATTCAAAAAACGAACACGGAAACCGTTATCTCTGAGGATAAAAGGCAGTATTATCAAGAAGATCTCTTACGTAATACCAAAAATGAAAATCACCGTATCAATGCAAAAATTGAATATGATATAAACGAAAGTAATTCCCTTATCATCAGTCCTAGTTTGAGTTGGCAAAACAATAAAATGCTCAGTGATGAGTATGGTTTAAACCTAGATCAGGACTTAGATTCTTTAAGTGCTGCCCAGACAGGTAATTCACGATTGGCCGATGGTTATAATATTTCCAATAATCTTACTTATCGCTATAAATTTGATAAGCAAGGAAGAACCATAAGTACCAATATTTATACAGGGTTCAATAAAAGGGATCAAGTTACAGACTTGTTGATGGCCAATCGCGATTTTGTTAGGAGTTCAGTGGATACGGTCATTCAGCAAAGTAATGCCCTTTCTGATGGCTTCAATTATAGGGCAAATATTACCTATACTGAACCACTCAGTGAAAAGTCCATCATGTCCTTTGATTATCAGATAGGCAATAACAAAAGTGCAGCTGATCAAAAAACCTTTGTTTTAATGCAGGAACAGAATTTGATGGTCTTGGATACAGCCTTGAGCAATGAATTTGACAATAAGTTTACCACCCAAAAAGCAGGCGTCGGGTATCGCTTTAGTGATAATGGCCTTAATGTCAACTTCAATGTGGATTACCAAAATGCTCAGTTGAACAATCATGCGTTTTTTCCCGAGGAGGCGACTTTTAAAAGAAGTTTTAATAATGTTTTGCCCAACGCGAGCATCATGTATCGGGACAGGGAAAGTGGTAAAAATATCCGTTTTCGCTACAGAACCAGTACCAATGAGCCCAGCGTCAATCAATTACAAAATGTGATCAATAATAATAATCCATTGCAGCTGAGTGTAGGAAATCCCAATCTGGGACAGAGTTATAACCATAATTTCTTTATGAACTATGGAAAGTTTGACATGGAAAGGTCCAAGACCATGTTTTTGTTTGCAACGGGTTCATTTACCAACAACTATATAGGGACACACACTTATGTAGCAGAAAATGATACCTTGATCAATGGGGAGGTGCTTCTAAGAAAAGGAGGACAGATCACCCAACCTGTTAATTTGAGTGGCAACTGGAATGCAAGGCTGTTTTTTAATTATGGTACTCCTTTAGAAAAATTGAAATCTAATTTGAACCTAAATTCCAGTGTGAGCTATAATAGAACTCCTGGAATGATCAATAATGAAGTGAATTATAATAATAATATTGGTCTGACTCAGCGTTTGTCCTTGACGAGTAATATTTCAAAAGACATCGATTTTACGGTTTCTACTGCGACGACCTACAATATTGTCAAAAGCAGTTTGCAAAGTAACCTGGACAATAACTATTATCAGCAAAACTCCAATTTGCAGCTTTATTATTCTCCTAATGATGGAAAACTATTCTTTAATACAACTATGGCTAATACCCTTTATACTGGATTGTCAGAAGGCTTTGACCAGAGTATCTGGTTATGGAATATTGAGGGTGGATATAGATTTTTGAAGGATAATAAGGGAGAATTGAAACTGACTATTTTCGATATTTTGGGTCAAAATCAAAGTGTAAACAGGTCAGTTTCTGATGTGACCGTTTCAGATGTTTATTCCAATGTTTTGACCAGTTATGGCTTAGTGACTTTTACCTATATCATTGGTAAGTTCAAAAAGTCTGATGAAGATGAAAGAGGAGGCGGATTCAGGAGGTTTGGTCCTCCTCCTGGTGGGGCCAGAAGCTGGTAAGTGAAGGTATTATAGGTTATAGTTAATTTTTTAGAAATGCAGGATGGATGTGTCCTGTATTTCTTATATATGTCATGTAGCAGAAAATGGGCCTTTATCCTGCTAAAAAATGCTTGTTATACATATGTTGCTTGATGCTAAACAATTTGCCTTTGTGCTGGTTTAAGGATTATGCTAAATTATGTAATCATTGGGGCCTCATCTGGAATAGGTAAAGTACTGGTAAAACGATTTCTCAAAAAGGGGAACCATGTTTGGGCAAGTTATCAGCAGCATCAGCCTATAGCATTCAATGGTGTAAACGGTTTTTATCTGGATGTACGCGAAGATGATTGGGAAACGGAGGAATTAACTGGTGAATTGGAGTCAGGTATTCGGGGCAATTGTTTTGCTGCTTCTTTGACAGATGCACCACTGGGGAGTTTTTTGTTTTCGTCTGAAGAGAAGTGGGAGGCCAGTGCCAGAAGTCATGCGCGTAGAAGGATAGACAAAGTAGAAGATATTATGTCGATGGCAGCTTTATTACTTTCAGATAAAAGCAGAGTTAGATCAGTAGGTGGATTTTGCCGGTGAATGGGGAAATGTCTTCGACCAGGAAGTCAGACAGGCTTCGGACCACTTTATTAAAGGAGCTCGGGTTACTTGCATCGTAGGGGATAATCAGATCAAAATTTACTTTTATGGATACTATACTGGATTTTCAAAAAAATAAAATCAACTGGCTGAAGTTAGTCATTTGTGTGATTGGGATTGTGCTCTTGGGGAGCATTTCTGGCTTCGCCAATATCGGCAATATACAAACCTGGTATGCTGCTTTGGACAAACCGAGTTTTAATCCACCCAATAGTGTATTTGGCCCAGTATGGACTACCCTTTACGCCTTGATGGGGGTGAGCCTTTATCGGATTTGGCAGTCTCCAAAAACTGCACAACGGACCAAATCATTGAGGATATTTTTTGTTCAGCTCGTGTTGAACTTTTGCTGGAGTTTTATATTCTTTTATTTCCATTTACCAGGTTTTGCGGCCATTGAAATTTTGGTTTTATGGGGGATGATACTTTGGATGATCCTTAGTTTCCTTAAAATTAATCATTGGGCTGCCTATTTGCAGATTCCCTATTTGCTTTGGGTCAGCTTTGCCAGTGTTTTGAATATCAGTATTTGGTGGTTAAATAGTTAGGTATGTTTCTGGATGCTCTACCGATACCCGAATAAACTAAGTCTGATCTATGAGGATAAGTACCATTCAACGGTCTCCCTGAGCGTAGTCGAGGGGAGTGTTAAAGAATAAGAAATCGTGGGGTCACATTTTTGTCTATCTGTCGTCAAAAGTAGGTTTGACTTGATAGAAAATTACAGGCTTAATATGTGGTAAATACCATTTTTGGAAGGTTGTTGCAAGATACTACAAACAATTCCAGACCAGCAAGGTTTAATTCCTGTAGATTTGGCCTTAGGATTAGACAAATGGAAAATATTCAAAAGATATTCATGGCACACTATCAGTTATTTACCGAACAGAAAATACCCGCCAGCTTGGAGGAAGTCTGGGACTTTATTTCTTCCCCAGCCAATCTAAAAGTGATCACTCCCGATCATATGGGTTTTGATATTACTTCTAATAAGCTGCCAGAGAAGATGTATCCGGGAATGATCATTTCCTATAAGGTCAGCCCGCTTTTGGGTATCAAGATGACTTGGGTAACAGAAATCACCCATGTGGAGGAGAACGTTTTTTTTGTGGATGAGCAAAGAATTGGTCCCTATGCCATGTGGCACCATCAGCACCGTCTGACTCCCCTGGAAAATGGGGGCGTTTTGATGTCAGATATTGTGACCTATGAACCACCCATGGGACCACTAGGAGTAATAGCGAATGCTGTTTTTATCAAGAAACAACTGCAGCAGATTTTTGATTATCGCTTCAAGGCGATGGAGCAGAAGTTTGGGAAATATAAGCTCGAAGTGGCTTCAGAAAGGTAATATGCATTTTCCTTAACCTTTCAATAGGGATGGACCAGTGAACTATTTTACTTTCAGATCTTTGATGGAAAGTGTTTTTTTTGCCAAGATATCCACCAATCCAAATAGTGTTTTTTGAAACTCGACCAAATCTTCTTCTTGCATGGCATTATCTTGAAAAGAGGAGGTGATTTTTTGAGGGATGGAAAGGGCTTCTTCTCTTAGGGATTTTCCAGCTTTACTAAGGGAGATATTTACTGTCCTTTCATCTTCTGCGGAGCGTTTTCTTTGGATCAGCCCCTTTTGCTCCAATCTTTTTAATAAGGGCGTAAGGGTATTGGATTCTAAATAAAGCCGTTGCCCAATTTCCTTTACACTTAAGGTCTGGTATTGCCAAAGTACCAATAATACCAGGTACTGTGGATAGGTCAGGTCCATTTTGTCCAGATACGGTCCATAAACCTTGGTGGTAAGGCGGGAGGCAGCATAGAGCGGAAAGCATAATTGGTTTTCCAAGTAGAGGGAGGCAGCGTCATCTTTCATTTTTGCAGGGTCTCTAGGATAATTTTTTCCATTTTTTCCGGAGTGGTGGTCGGAGAAAATCTTTTTACAGGTTGGCCATTGGCATCAATTAGGAATTTAGTAAAATTCCATTTGATTTTTTTTCCAAGAATAACCCCAGGAAGTTCGGATTTTAAGAACTTAAAGAGGGGATGGGCATTTTTACCATTGACGTCAATTTTTTCAAACATGGGAAAGCTTACTCCATAATTCAGCTGACAAAACGCTTGTATTTCGTCTGATGTTCCAGCTTCTTGGTTGGCAAATTGGTTACAGGGAAAACCTAAAATTATCAAGCCTTGGTCCTTATATTGCTGATACAGTTTTTCCAAACCTTCATATTGAGGCGTGAGGCCACATTTACTTGCTGTATTGACTACCACTACCGTTTTTCCTTTGTAATCGCTCATACTAGCATTTTCTCCATTTAGCTTTTGAGCTTCAAAATCATAAAATGTCATCTTCTATTTCTTTTTTCGGTTTAACAAATATTTTAATGCGCCAGTTGACCAAAGTGCCCAGAGGATCAGTACGGGTTGGAAGAAAAGGCGGATCAGCCTTTTTTGATCAGTATCCAAGCCAAATGCATTTATCTCATTGGTATACTGAGAAATGTTTCCTGGAAATATCAAAACATAAAATATGGCCAATACTATACCTACCTTTATCTGGTGCTTCCATAGAAAGATCATGGCCAGGCCAAGAGAAATTTCCACTAATCCTGAGGAAAGCACCACAAAGTCCATAAATCCCGGATCATTTGGTAACCATCTGGGAACTTGTGCTTGAAATTCTTCCCGTTGGAATGTCAAGTGCCCAATTCCTGCCAGGGTCATAAAAGATCCCAGAAGGATGCGCATGATTTTTTGAAAGAAGCTTGCTTTCATAATAGTCGTAAAAGATTAAATCGTTCACGATTTAAAGGTAGTGAGATTATCATAACTTTCAAAGTTACCTGCTTGGATTTCTTTGTTTTAGTTAATTAGGCTCACTGTCGATCATAGAGAAAATCACTGTTGTCCTTGGGAATATATTTTCCCGAAAGGTAACGTTTCATCCTTTGGACTCTTAGATCATTGGCTTCTCTTTTATTGATGAAGTGAAAGGCATTTGGGGCACGAATCATGGCTATTAAAGCAAGATATTCATCATGGCTTAACTCTCTGAAAGGTTTGTCAAAGTAAAACTCCGCTGCATTTGCAAATCCATAGATTGCCGTTCTATTTCCCTGGCCCATATAAGCATGGTTGATAAATAGCTTTAGTATGGTGTCTTTTGGCGTTAAGGGGTCAAATGCATATCTAGCAATTAAACTCTGTTTGATTTTTGCTATTCCTGGCTTAAACCTTTCAAAATAAAAAAGCTTTACCAAACCTTGGCTTATCGTGGTAACTCCAGCTCCTGGAGTACTGATGTCAAAGCCCTTATGATGATAAAAGTTGGGATCTTGTATTTTTAGGAGTTCGTCCAACTGTTTCTTTGTTAGATCTGATAATTCCAGTTTTATTTGGTCTGGACTTAAAGCATGGTGAAGGATCTCCGGGGTTTTTGCTCGGGCATTCATTACGATAATGAAATAGTAGGTGAAAATAAGGCTTAATAGTATACCTAATGAGAGCAGGCCAATTTTTATTTTTTTCATTATAGTGTATAGGTGCTTCAATTTAAGCTGTTTCCAAAAGTGTGCCTGTTTTGAGGCTTTTGATAATATTTTGAAATGATCTCATACACTTCTTGATTTATTCAATACGTTGGATATCGAGGTCTTGAAAATCAAAGCTGAAATCTATATCTGGTGAAATGCCTTCCATTTTTATGCTTTTAGCCTTTCCTGTTTTATCTAATGAAAATGTAATGAGAGCATCTGCATTCAGATCTTGATATTCCCATTTGACCGCAAAGGTGTTTTCTTTATAGTATTGCAAGTGTCCATTAAGTTTTGGTGATCTATGTGATTTGATCCAAAGCTTGCCTTTATTATTGAATACTTGGATTTTTCCAAACCACTTATCTTCGTATAGCCCTATGATTTGCTCAGGACTTAAATTTTCGTTTTTCGCAGCAGCTACGGTTTCCCAAACTTCTTGGACAATTTTTTCAGTTTCGTCACTCTTCTTATTTTGTCCTTCATGTATTTTATTCACCCAGTTATTGTCTGGTATACCAAGGTAATTATCCAAAATTGTAAAGGAAATAGGCTCTACACTTATAGCGCTATTTGATAAGACCACTATACCTAAATTAACATCTGGGACAAGGATGGTCTGTGTGCTAATTCCTGGAAGTCCTCCACTATGATGTGCTATAAAATGTCCATTTATATCATTTAAAACCCAGCCAAGTCCATAACCATCAAAATTGACAAAATAAGGCTCATTGGGCTGAGTGATGTTGGATATATAAGGTTTCCACATTTCCCTTTGCCTCTTTTCCGTAAACAATTGTTTTTCCAGATTACTGCCGAATCTGCCTTTATTTAGTTGTAAGAGCATCCACTGGCAGAAGTCGTCTGCATTGGAGAAGATTCCCCCTGCGGCGCCATTTCCAGTTCGTTTAAAATTTTCTATTGGATGGAGTGTAGAAGCCTTTTTTATATGAGGAGCTGCAAGGTTGCTTTTGTCCTGAATATTGGCAATAGATGAAAAAGAATTGTCCATTCCTAGTGGTATTAAAATATTGGTCTGAACAAAATCTTCCCAGGACTGCCCACTTACTCTTTTGATCAATTCACCAGCTACTATATAAAGTAAATTATCATAATCATATTGAGTCCTGAAAGCTGATACTGGTTTGAAATATTGAAAACTAGAAAGAATATCATTAATGGTGAAATCATTTTCATCTGGGATAAACATCAGATCACCTGCTCCTAGACCCAGTCCGCTTCGATGGGTCAGTAGATCTTCAATAATGAAGTTCTCACGGACATAATCATTATACATCGTGAATTCAGGAATATAATCTATGACCCTGTCTTTCCAGGAAATTTTTCCTTGATCCACCAGAATGGCCAAAGCAGTAGTGGTAAAGGCTTTGGAAACCGATGCTAAGGCGAACTGAGTGTGTTGGTCTACTTCCTTTTTGGTGTCTAAGGAACTAAAGCCATAGCCTTTTGCATGTACGATTTTTCCATCCTTTACTATCCCCACCGCTACTCCAGGGATATTGAGTTTGGATCTGGCATCTTCCACAAGTTGATCGATCTCATCGGAGGTCAACTGGGCAAAAGCCAGATTCGAGTAAAAAATGGTAAATGCCAAAAGAATTACTGCTATTGTCCTTTGCATATTATTATGGTTTTATTCCTCCATGATGATTTCAATGGCCTTTTCCAATAGTTCATCACGGCCTTCCTTTATTCCTTTGATAGTAGGCTTTACTTCAATGTCCGGTATTATTCCTACTCTTTGGGTTTCTTCTCCATTAGGATAATATACTCCAATACCTGAAATCATTGTTCTAAGTCCCCCAGGGAGTTGAATCGGAGAGACATTTCCATCCGCACCTGCTGTGGTGCTCCCTATTATAGTGGTATTGTTTCCAGCTCTAAAAGCCATTGCGGTGTATTCTGCTTGACTCACAGAGAGTTCATTTACCATAACGACCACCATGCCTTTATAGGTTTTTCCTTGTTTGTGAATTTTGAGGTTTTTAGATAGTGAAAATTCTCCAGGATTTTCCACACTGCCACCAGTCAATTTCACAAATGCTGTGGGTGATGAAACGAAAAATGATCCCAAACTAAATGGGACGAAAGTAGATGGATAATTTCTGATATCGATAATAATTCCCTTGGTATCCATAAACGCCTCTTTTAATTGTGGAATATCTTCGTTTTTTATCGTTTGTAAGGTGATATAGCCAATATTATCGTCCAGCATTTTAAAAGATTTACTGCTGCTTTTCTGGATAAAACGGTAAATATTAAGGCTGTCTTTAGGGTATAATTTTATTTTTTTGGATTGCTCTTTGGAATCATCAGATATATAATGGATTTCTACTTCTGGTAAATTGGAGCGTAAAATATCCGCCGAAATATTTCTAAGCTGGGTGGTGTAATTTGATGCAGGGTTATATTTTGAATTTTGTTTTATAATTTCTTCAATAGATTTGCCGTCCACCTTGGTGATAACATCTCCTATTTTTAATCCAGCAATACTTTTAAGCTCTGGATTATAATAATCAGTTACCACCAGTTGGTCTTCGATAAAACGAAGATGAAATGGAGGGTAGTTTTCCCCTCTCCAATGCATAAATTTATCAGCTTTACCAGAAAGAAATCCATGAGTATCATGGATTTCTGCAATGACTTGAAGGCATGCCAATTCATATTCCAATTCATTATTGGCTTTTAAGAAAATGGGAATATATTCCTTTAACACTTCATTCCAGTCTTTGTCAGTAAGGTACTTGTAGGGGAAAAAATAGTTGATCATATTCCAATACCTATAAAGGGCCAATAACCTGAATCCATCATCGGGATAATCGAATTGGAGGTAGGGGTCTTCATTGGTGAATTTTGGGTTGCCCACACCTGGAGCCATTTCAATATAATAATGCTTTTTATTAGAGGTGTTTTGATAGATGTATAAGAGATTTTTCTTTAGGACTGGACTTTGGCTTTCTATCCAATTTAGGTCTGGTTTCAGGAAGGCTTTTTCATTTGGATTTCTGCAATCATTACATGGTGAGATTTTTCCGATAGAGTTCATCCATCCAACTAGAAGTTGATCCCTTTCTAATTCATTAGACGAGGAAATATAATCAGGCAAGAACCTAAACAATTCATAATCCCAATTAAAATTTCCTTTGGCGATTTCAGGATGATGGTATTTCAAAAATCCCCAAACTCTTCCAAGAAGTGTTAAGTTGTCTACCTTCTCAGGACTTAGATTGGCAATTTCAATTGCAGAGCCTTTATCAAATTTATTATCTGATTCTGCCTTAGGTGCTATTTTCTCAATCACTTTAAGGGTTTGAACATTATTGCCATCAATGGTCAGTTTAAAATCATCAAACCATGCTTCACCTTTGCCTGTTAATATTCCTCCCACATAAATATTATCAGCACTTTCAGGATAATTAAGAGAAATACTGTATTTCTTCCAATCTTCAGTTCCGGAGATTTGCTGTTTTTGCATATTGTCAAATTCCAAAGACTGTCCTTTGTGATCGATTCTCAACAATAATCCAGCATGGCCATTTTTTACATTCTTGATTTTCATATAGCCTTCCAGTTTGATGCTCTTTCCTGTATATTCAGCAGGGATTCTATAAGCTATGGAGCCAAAATTGCCCTTTTCATTTGAACTGATTTTGCCGGCGCTCAAACCGGAGTGAACTTGGGTGGAATCCATGGCCAAATCATAATTTCCCCATTTAAACCAGCCTTCTGATAGTTGGTCCGTATTGTTTGTGTTTTCAAATCCCAGATTGAACTTTTCATGGACTTGGCCTTGACAGCCTAGAAATGAAATAAAAAAGATAAGGGCTAGTGTATTTTTCATGGTTCACGTGTTTAATCAATAAAAATTGAGAGAGCCTATACGGTTCATTGCTGCTCTCTTGTTATTTGTAATTAATACTCAATCTCCCTACTGAAATTCAATACGGATAAACTCCACCGAATCACTGGTGTTTACTAATTTTAAGCCATAAACAGAACTTAATTGCTCTTTCATTGCGGTTGAATCCTTAGAAGCTAGTTTAATATTGAACCTTCCGGGAACTTTGGATTTCATTTTCACACGCTTATCTTTAGATCCTTGAATTGCCCTTGCAATCTCAGACAATGGTGCCCTGAAAATAGCCGTTGTATCTATTCCAGTTTTGATATATTTCCCTTTTATGGAATCCGTTTTATACTGGTTTAATTTTAGGGTATCTTCAATCAACAATTCCCAGGAACTGGTTAATTTTACTTCTTTGGATTTCTTGAACTGATATTTTTCTACCAGATAATTTTCAACGACCGTTTTATCCATTGAACCTGAATCCAATTTGTTTTTATAATTGATCAGAAAACTCTTGTCCATTTTCTTTTCATTATTTGACTGGATTTGCCAAGTGTCCACTTCTGAATAGTGACTTATTAAATTCCTTAATTGGTAATTATTGAAAATAAGGGAGTCAGAAAATGCTACGTAAAACTTTTTCGGTAAGCCATCAGGTGAAACTTCCTCTATACGGACAGAATAATCCTCAGTTTCTTTTTGGAATACCTCCGTACCATTATCCATAAGGAATAATGGCGATAGGAATATCATATTATGAAAGGCATGCAAAATGATACTCCAAACAAGGCCATAGCGAACACGTAAGTATCCTCCTAAAAGTCCAAATGAGATTTGTGGCAATGTGAGGAGCGGAAAGATATAGATCAGCTGTTTATAATCCCCAAAATTGAATATATGGATAAAGCCAAAGAGCAAAGCAGAGAAATAGAAAACATATCTGTACTTTCCATACCATAGCTTTTTGATCCTTTTTTCCATTTCTTGCTGGGTTTCCTTTCCCGCTATAAAAAATAGTGAGCTAAATAACCGAAGAAGAAAATTGTATTTGTACCTGAGGTAGGATCTGAATAGGAGCTCTTCTATGAATGGTACAAAAAGTACGGCGAGAAAAAATAGACTTGACTTGGGGAGGCTTTCTAATTGCTCCAACAGTTTATGATTTTCAAAAGCATTGATTCCAAGTTTTTCCAATAACACAAATACACCTGATAGGCCAGCCACGATGACTAAATCAATGAGTAAGATCCAAATAAAACTTGAAATATTCTGCCTAAATGATTGGTCATCATTAGGTTGATCTTGCGGACTTTTTAGAAAAAGTAATAGGTCGGAGTAGGTGCTTTTAAAAGTTTTGGGCATGGTTTTTTTAAAATGATAATGACCGTTTGAAGGCTTTTAGGTTGTATGAAATAGCTCAATTAGGCTATTGTGCTGGGTGTTTAATAAAGTCCCATCTTTTGAAATTCTTGTCTTCAGGGAAAAAATGGAGTATGCCATCATAGGTATAGTCTAGTTGAAAACTATAATCCGAATTACTAAAGACAATAGTATTATTGGTTAAAGTATAATCGAAGATCTCATTAGTGTTATTGGGATATTTTAAAAGGGATTGGGCCACCTTCGGATTTATATTGACGGTGTTGTTTTCCTTGAAATCAAAGGCTATTCCCTCCGTTAATTCATCACGGTATTTGCTGATCGTATCCAGATTGGCTTGCGGATGTCTTTCATAACTGACAATGCTATATTTTCCCACCAAATCAAGTTGCAGCTTTTTAAAGTATAATTGGGTATTGTCATGGATATCAATCCGCAATAAACTGTCCTGGTCAAAGCTAAGGGGAAATTTTTCCAAATAGCTACTGTTTTGTAGGTGTAGCTTATTTCCTGTCAGTTGGTATTTAAAATGATCATTATCAAAAAAGTGTTGGCCTATATTCTTATTTCCTTCAAAAATGAGGGAATCTTGGCCTTTTACCTGTAGTACTCCGCTACGGATATCCAAATCTTCTAGCTTGTTATTTTCTTTTTTGACTATTTTCTCCAAAAGATAGTAGCCTTCCTCCAACTGCTGGTTTTTTTCAGTTTGGCAAGATAAAATCAATAGCGAGGAAAAAATAATGAATGTGGTTTTTAGGGGCTTCATAGTTTAGGATTGTTAATTCTAAAAATGTTAAGGTCGACCAATATTAATCTTATAAAGGTAAAGTTTTCTTTTTTTCTATATTGTTTTCGGGCCATTTCAAGACAAGTGTTATTTGGTTAAAACTATCAACATTGTCTATAAATTGGACACAACTTTCCTTGATTTTAGAGGTGAGCTGGTTCATAACTGAATCTGGAACAGTAGCTAGTTTAGGGTTAAGTTGTTCTATGATAATTTCGTTGTTTAGAAATAGAACTGGTTGTGTATGGTTAGTTTTGAATATATAATCCTTAGAGCCAAGTGTCTCTGCTATATTGTTTTTCAGCTCCAAAATATTGTTTAGGCTTTCATACTTAGGAGTCGTATATTCAAATTGGAAAATTAGTGATCTGATACATACACAGAGCCGCCAAAGAAGAGTTATGGTCAAAGCAAGTGAATTAAAGAATGACTTTATTTTGGTTCGATTTTCCATCTTTTTGGGTTAGGTTAAAAGCATTTTTTAATATAAAATCCATTGATCCTGGTCTTTGACCAAGTACATGGAAACCAATTGCGTTTGATGATCTATACTGAGGTAATAAAATAAATCAACTTTGTCCTTTGATTCGTTGACGGCAAAGGAAACACTGTCAATTTGAAATGACTCTGGGTTTTTAAGATCAATTTTACTTTCAAAGTCGGATTTACCAATGATTTTATGGATATCATGCTCGAGTCCATTGAAAGAGATTTTATTTTCTAGCTTAAACCCCTTTGAAAAAGGAGATTTAAAACTTTTTGATGTGAGCCGGTTTATGAACCTGTATTCGACACCATCAACGGTTTTTTCTTTGATTTTTATAAAATTTTTCTCAGAATACGAAAGTCCACATGAGGTAAAGACTAATGTGATCAGGCCGAAAAAAAGTAGGTCTCTCTTGGTCATGGTTATTTTTATTTGGTCAACCCTCTAAATAGCATTGCCCATAGGGCTGTTTTTAAAATGATTGATAATAAATGGTTTATGTAATGTCTGTCCAATGGAATAAAAACTAAAACTAAGGATTTGGTATAAATAAAAAAATACCCTATATGGGGTATTTTGTCTTTAAATGGAAAGAAAATTCAAGAAAACTAGGGAGCCAGAGAGTAGAGCTCATGGGAGAGAACCTTAATTGGGGTATCTCCTATATTAACCGCAGCATCTCCTAGTGGCTCTCCTAACATACCGTAGCCAGTAGGAAATTCCATTATTTGTTTTTCCCCACCATTAAAATAGACAGCAGCTTTTCCTCCTTCTAAAACATAGAGGGTATGATAAGGATGTTCGTGCCATGCAATAGAGTCGCCAGGATTCATAGTAAATTCATACATTACTACGCCTAGTGTATCCACCAATACCTTGGACATATCCGCACCCACAATATGACATGCTTTTGACATATCATATTTCTTGCTTGGGGTAGGCATTGCCTCGATATTTTCTGCGATTTCTTCCACTTTTTCAGTGGTTGAGCTTGATTGGTTGCAGGATGTGAAAGGTATCCATAGTATTGCAATCAAAATGCTGTTAAGCCAATTGAATGATTTCATAGAATGATAATTTAAAAGTTAATAAACCAAGCAGCCTGTAGGAATATACTTGGTATGGTTTATTGTAGGAAATTTTACAGATCTGGGATTGGTTTACCCTCCAGGTGCTGTCACCAAAAAGCTAAAGTATTAAATTGTTATTTGTAGTTTTAGTACTAAAATACGTATTATATATCTTAATTTCAATTGGTTGATGTTGTTTGGGGTGTTCGGGTTAGAAAAAATGATGAACAGTTCCTTACTATAAATCAGCGGATAAGAAGAAGACTCAGAATGAGTAGTGACTTCAGGAAAATTCCGGATTATTCTTTAAAAAGTAGAGAAGAAAAAAATATTGGAATGCAGTAAATGGAGTTTTACAGATAAAAAATGTCAAAAAGATTGCAGGGATTTTAGCACGTTCTATTCCTAACCTTGTCCCTGCAATCTATCTTAATTTATTTACAGCTTAGTTCCCCTGATCATTTCTTTTTTACCTGGAGGTCCAGGTAAGGTTTCCACCTGAAGTCCCAATTCAGCCAAATCCCTTTTGAGCTGACCTTTGGCACAATAGGTGACAAATACTCCCCCAGGATTCATGGCATCCACTACTTTTTTAAGTAGCTCTTTGGACCATAGTTCAGGCTGCTTGCTTGGAGCAAAGGCATCGAAGAAGACCACATCTGTAGGATAAAGTTTGACTTCTTCCAGTGTGGTTTTGTCCTTTTTCATATTGAAATAAGGTGTAATAGCATCTCCTTTGTCCCATTCAGCCTTATGCAATTCTTCAAAATAGCCTTTATAATGGCTGATTTCCTCATCTATCGAAGTATAATTTAACTTGTTATAGATGTCTTCTGGAATAGGGAAAGGCTCAATGGTGTGATAGAGCATAGGGAGCTTGTTTTGCTCTGCCCATACCAATGCTAGCCAGGAATTCAGTCCTGTGCCAAAGCCCACCTCAAAAATGCGTATGGGCTGTTTACCATGGTTATGCATGAACCAATGGTCCAAGCCATAGAGAAAGAAAACATGGATAGATTCCCTGTAGGCACCATGAAAGGAATGGTAAGTTTCATTCAATTCAGGTACATAAAGTGAATGTGAGCCATCCTCTGTTTCTATGAGTTTGATTTCTCTGTCCATTTTAACTGTTTTTGTAAATCAATGCTACACAATAGGCAGAAACGCCTTCTTGTCTACCTACAAATCCCAATTTTTCTGTGGTGGTGGCTTTGATGGAAACATTGTTTTCTGGAATTTCCATCACCTCAGCCAAGCAGGCTTTGATGCTGTCAATATGTGGGTTTACCTTGGGGAGTTGTAGGCAAACAGTGGTGTCGAGATTGCCAATTTCGTAGCCTTCTTTACGGATGAGTTTCATCACTTCCCTAAGTAAGATTTTGCTATCTATGCCCTTATATTGTGGGTCTTGATCAGAAAAGTGATAGCCAATATCCCTTAGGTTGGCGGCACCAAGAAGTGCATCGCAGATGACATGAATCAATACATCAGCGTCCGAATGCCCCACGGCACCTTTGGTATGTTCTAGTTTAATGCCCCCCAGCCAGAAGTCATAACCTTCCTGCAATTGGTGAACATCATATCCAAATCCAATTCTAAAGTTATTCATGCGGTGAAGATAATGGTTTTACTTTAGATTTTTGGTACAGGAGGGCTTTGGTAGTTTGGTGTCCCCATGAGCAATGATCAAATCTTGGTTAAGATAATATGTCCAGAGTCAAGCAGCTCAGGTGGCTGGACATTTTAAAAGCATGGTGGGGTTAGGCAGGTACTATTTAATCAGGTTTTAGCTTTTTTTGCTTTTATAGTACAGTACAGAGGAGTTTTGTTCGGTAATGTAGTTTTGGGCGGCAGCGGTGATTTGTTCGGCAGTGATTTTGGTTTTCTTATCGTATTCTATTTGATACAGATCAGGACTGCCCAGTTGGGTATAATAGGCAAGGTTCATGGCCCTATTCATCAGCTGAATGGATTCATAGGTCTTCATCGCTTCAGCTTGGTTTTTAACCTTTTCTAATGTTTCTGAGGAGATCGGGGTTTCAATAAATTTCTGCACTACTTCGTCCAATATTTTTTCGGCTTCTTCAGCAGTTTTCCCTTTTTCCATTTTTCCAGTAAAGACCATTAATCCCGGGTCTATAGAACCCAGCACATAGGCATTACAGGAGGCAAACACATCAGTGTTTTTTACCAGTTTTTGTTCCAACAGGGATGATCGGCCGAAGCCCAGAATGTCGGTAATCAAATCACATTCCAAATAGCCTTCCTGAAGTCTTCCGGGGACATGGTAGGCTTTGTATAAGGTGTCTGTGGGTACATCAGCAAAGTGGGTTTGCACTCTTTTTGCCTGCTGTGCACATTCTACAGGGATTGTTTTGGCCTTTTTGCCTGATGGAGGTATTGGACCAAACCATTTCTTGGCCATTTCAAGAATGTCTTCACTGTCCACATCACCCGCTACTACCAAGATAGCGTTATTGGGAGCATAATGTTGCTGGTAAAAAGAACGAATGTCTTTTTCTGTAAATCCTTCTATATCGGCAATTTCAGCTCCAATGGTCGGCCATTGATAAGGGTGGCTTTTATAACAAAGCTTCCTCAGCAGGTGCATGGCATCCCCATAAGGTTGGTTGAGATACCTTTGCTTGAATTCCTCGATGACCACCTTACGCTGGGTTTCAATGGTCTTTTTGCTGAGATTTAATTGCAGCATCCTATCCGATTCCAGCCAAAAAGCAGTTTCTATATTGGTGGCTGGCAAGGTGATATAATAATTGGTGATATCGGTATTGGTAAAGGCATTGCATTCCCCGCCTACCCTTTCCAAGGCGCCGTCAAAGCTGGGGACATTTTTGGAGCCGCCAAACATCAAGTGCTCAAAATAATGGGCCAAGCCTGTTTTTCCAGGGACTTCATTTCTGGAACCTACTTTATAAATGATATTACTCACCGCCATCTTACTGCTATGGTCCTCATGCACCAATACCTGTAAGCCGTTCTCCAATATAAATCTCTCGTAATTAATCATAGGTTGGTTGCTATCACTTTCAAAAAATCTCTTAGGAAATTAGCTGAAGGGATATCTGAATGAAAATGCTGGTACTAAATTTATGCGCAAAACAACTGCTGACAGTATATCAAAACAGTTGTCTTGCGCAAAGCTAATAAAATCTGGCAAAAGGTTATCGAAGAATGGTTAAATCGATTCCCCTTGGTAGCCAGCAGTCTCCAATGCTGCTTTAATTTCCGTTTCGCTGGCAGCTCCTTCTACCGTAAGTATCCTGTCGGGATGGTTTAGGTCTACTTCCCATTTAGAATCGGGCAATGCATCTAGTTGAGGGCTGACAGTGGCGACGCAGGCGCCACATTTGATATTGGTTTTTAGTTTGATCATTTTCTGTTTTTATTTATTAAGTTGAAATTATCTGTTTAAACGTAAACTATTGGTGACCACAGAGACAGAACTTAGGGCCATGGCAGCTCCTGCAATCATGGGATTTAATAAGAAGCCAAATGCAGGGAATAAAATGCCTGCGGCAATCGGTATTCCGATGATATTATAGATAAATGCCCAGAATAAGTTTTGACGAATGGTCTTGACCGTCTTTTTGGTCAAGGAAAGCATTTGGGGAATTTGTAGTAGGTCTGAATGGATCAAGGTGACTTTGGCCACATCCATGGCAATGTCAGTTCCTTTTCCCATGGCAATGCTTAAATCTGCCAATGCCAGTGCCTCACTGTCATTGATCCCGTCTCCCACCATGGCCACGGTTTTGCCATTGGCTTGAAGGGCTTTCAGATAATTGCCTTTGTCTTCAGGGAGCATTTTGGCCTTGAAATGGTCAATGCCCACCTTTTCTGCCAATGCTGCAGCGGTCTTTTCTTGGTCTCCTGTCAGCATGTGCACTTCCAGTCCCATTTCCTTCATCTGGGTGATGGCCTTGGTAGAACTTTTCTTGATTTGGTCTGCAATACTGATGATCCCTATAAATTGGTTTTCCTTGGCCAGGTAAATTACTATATTTCCTTTTTCTAAATGACGTTCTTCAAATTCGTCCATCCAATTACAGGTTTTCACGCCTTTTGAAACCAACCAATCTTTTTGGCCAATGGTATAAAGCTTATTGTCATTGCTTAGGGCAGAAACGCCTTTGCCAGTGTGGGATTGGAACTTGTCAATAGCCGACTTTTGGTAGCTTTTGCTTAAGTACTGCACCACCGCTTCAGCCAAGGGATGTTCGCTTTCTGATTCCATGGCCAAGAAAATAGCTAGGTCATCTTCTACACCAGTGAGTGTTGGTGACATCAATATTTCCTGCACCACTGGTTTGCCCACGGTGATCGTGCCCGTTTTGTCCAATAAGATAGTGTCTATTTTTGGTCCTATTTCAAGGCTCTCAGCATCTTTGATCAACATGCCCATAGAGGCACCCTTTCCTATTCCAGCCATAATGGCCGTGGGAGTGGCCAGACCTAATGCACAGGGGCAGGCAATAACGAGTACCGTAATAAAGGCCAACATGCCGTGTAACCATGAATCTTCTATTCCGCTAAAACCCCAAACCAGTAAGGCCACTAGCCCAATGCTGATCACTATGGGAACGAAAATGGCGGTGATTTTATCTACCAATTTTTGTACCGGTGCTTTGGATCCCTGAGCTTCTTTTATCCTTTGAATAATTTGGGACAGAAAGGTGTCTCCTCCGGCCTTTTCCACTTCAAATTTGATGCTTCCTGCCTGATTAATGGTGCCGGCAAATACCTGATCGCCCTTTTGCTTGTCCACAGGAATGGGTTCCCCGGTGAGCATACTTTCATCTACATGACTGTTCCCCGAGATAATTTTTCCATCCAAAGGGATTTTTTGTCCTGGTTTTACCAAAACAAGCTCTCCAATACCGACTTCAGCGGTTTTTTTTATTTGTTCATTTCCACCGCTTATGACGGTTACTTCATCAGCTTGCAAGCCCATCAACTTTTTAAGGGCTTGACCAGTGCCAGCCTTGGCGCCTGATTCCAGCATCCTTCCCAGAAGGATAAAGAACACGATGACGGCAGCAGCTTCGAAATATACATGGGGATCAATTCCTCTTTGGCTGAGCCACTCCGGCAAAAAGGTGTTGAAAGAACTGTATAGATAGGCTACCCCTGTACTTAAGGCCACCAAAGTGTCCATATTGGCCTGTCTGTGTTTCAGCTGGCGCAGGGCATTGATAAAAAACTGCCTGCCAAAGATAAATAGAACGGGCGTGGTCAGGGTCCACATGATATAATTGCCATAGGGGATTTCATGAAAGAACATGCCTATAACGAAAACAGGGAAAGCTAGGATTCCTGAAGCGATGGTGTTTTTTTTGAGCGATTTGTAGGCTTTGAGCTGTAGGGCTTCTAGGTCCTGTTCTGCGATATTATCAATGATCATATCATATCCTGATTCCCTGACTGCCTTTTGCAGGGCTTTGGGATCTGTATTTTTTTCCAATTCAAGAATGGCGGTATGATTGGCAAAATTGACATTGGCCGAGCGGACACCGGTTTGTTTTTTTAAGGTGTTTTCTATGGAAGTAGCACAGGCAGCACAGCTCATGCCTGTGACTGGCCATTCGTTTTTCTTTGATGTTAAAGTATTTCCAGACATTTTATTCTTCTTTTAATGACATAAAATTAGCTAGAATGCTATAATGTCTATTTATACAATTTTTGAAATGATTAAACAGCTAAGCGAGAAAGCACTTTTATTAAGGTTCTGTAAATTGATCTCAGATTGAGTTCCTGCCTTCCTGAGGATAGGGAGTATAAGAACAGAGAGTGGACCTAGCCCTCAGTCTGACACTTAGATGCTTTAATCTCTTAGGGTCAAATTCCCCGAGGCTAGCCTCGTTTTACTATCTTGTGACTCGATGTCGCAAGAAAGTAAGTATATCCATAAGAGTCATAATGTATCAGTTTTGCTGTACCATATAGTTTGCTCAGCAAAATATAGACGAGTAGTGTTCAGTAAAGAGGTTGATAAAGTTCTGACATCGACGTGTGAACAGATAGAACTAAGATATGAGATTAAATTTCTGGAAATCGGTACAGATGCTGACCATGTACATTTTCTGATCCAATCGGTTCCAACGTATAGTATAACCAAAATAGTGAGAAAGATAAAGAGTTTAGTGTCACGAGAGGTGTTTAAAGAATGCCCAGAGGTGAAAAAACAGCTCTGGGGAGGGGAGTTTTGGGGTAAGGGATATTTTGTCAATACGGTAGGCCAACATGGAACAGAGGAAAAGATCGCTAATTATGTAAAGAGTCAAGGGCTGGAAAAAGGATATAAAAAACTGAAGACCAATTATCAATTAAAAATATTCGATTGACCAATAATGCCTCGTGGGCTTGCCCCGAGGATTATTTACTTAAATAATAACTATAGTTGAAGTGATTTCCATGAAACAGCACGCGGCCTATTCATGAATTCTAAAAAAAATCACGAACTTTAATGACTTGTTTCTAGTTTAAAAACACAAAACCATAAATTGCCTAGCAAAATCTTTTAGACTCATGATGAAATCCACCCTTGAGCCGGAGTGTACCGGTCAGTTTTCACCATTGTTTATTGACTATATCCGAAAAGACGAAAAACTTCGACCTTTTTATAATCAATATCCGAGCTTGGAAAATTTTGAATCCATTATTCAGGAAAGAAAGTTTGACCAAGTAAAGAGAACAGTGCTCAAGGAGGCTTTGGAAAAACAATATGTGGGTTTTGAGCTGAGTGAAAAAGTCCAGGATAATATACAGGCCTTGAAAGGCAATAAGACTTTTACTGTCACCACCGGCCATCAACTCAATCTTTTCACCGGTCCTCTTTATTTCATCTACAAAATCGTATCTACCATAAATTTGGCAGAGCAGCTCCAGCAGCGCTACCCTGAATATCATTTTGTACCAGTTTACTGGATGGCAACTGAGGACCATGATTTTGAAGAAATCAACCATTTCACCTATGAAGGGAAGAAATATAGTTGGCAAACAGATCAAAAAGGTGCGGTGGGCGATTTCAAATTGGATGCAAAGCTTCAGGCCTTATTAAAGGAATTAAACTTTGCGCCAGATTTCTTTAAGAGGGCCTATACAGAGCAGGAGAACTTGGCCCAAGCGGTGAGGTATTATGTGAATTATCTCTTTGGGGATAAGGGCCTGGTGATTGTAGACGGACATGATGTTGCCTTGAAACAGCTTTTTAAACCAGTCATCAAGGATGACTTACAGTCCAATCAGGCCAATGATTTGGTGAACGAGCAAACAGGGAATTTGGAAAACCTGGGGTATAAAAGCCAAATTTTTCCTCGGGAAATCAACTTTTTTTACTTGGACAAAGGGCTTCGTTCCAGGATCGTAAAAACCAAGTCAGGATTTGAGATTTTGGATACAGGAGAGCAGTTCCAAGAGAATGAACTATTGGAATTGGTGGAGGAGCATCCGGAAAAGTTCAGCCCCAATGTGGTTTTAAGGCCCCTTTACCAAGAATATATTTTACCAAATATTGCCTATTTGGGAGGTCCGGCTGAAGTAGCCTATTGGCTGCAGTTGAAATTGGTGTTTGATAGGTACCAAACGGATTTTCCGATGGTAATGCCCCGGAATTTTGCAATGATATTAAATGCAAATGCCCAGAGGAGGACAAAGACATTGGGACTAGGACATGCTGAAATTTTCGTGGAATATGCTGATTGGAAAAAACAATATGTTTTGGAGCATTCCCGGACAGATTTAAGTTTGGAAAAGGAAAAGGAAGCGCTAAAGGCCCTTTTTGAAAAAATGGGAGAAGAGGCTGCTGAAATAGATCCCACACTCAAACCTTCCTCTGAAGCGGCCAAAACCCGGGCAGTAAAAGTACTGGAACATTTCGGTAAAAAGCTGAGAAAAGCAGAAGAGAGGAACTTAGAGACTGCATTGAGACAAATGCAGGATTTGAAGGAATTATTATTTCCTGGCGGAACCCCTCAGGAAAGAAAGAATAATTTTTTGGAGTTTTATCTAGCGGATAATGATTTTATCGCCTCCCTATACCATCATTTTGATCCCTTGGATTTTAACTTTATTATCTTGGAGCAAGATGGAAGGAAAAGCTGAGCTGAGAAGACGCTATAAGGAAAAGAGAAAATCCTTAGGAGCTCAAAAAAGGGCAGAATACTCCCGAAAAATAGTCGATCAAGTACAAAAATATCTAGAGGCCCAAAATAGGTTTCAGCATTTTCATCTATTTTTGCCCATTGAAAAGCTATTTGAGATAGATACTTTTCTATTGTTGGAATCTTTAATAAAAGAGGGGAAGCAAGTCTATACCTCTATTTCAGATTTTGATTCGGGAAATTTGATGTCTGTGAAAATAGACTCAGCAACTACCTTTATATTGGACGAATGGGGCATACCTGTACCAAATGAGGTAATAAAAATCGATGATGAAGTGCTTGAGGTGGTGTTTGTGCCGCTTTTGGCATATGATTTGAAAGGTAACCGAATTGGGTATGGAAAGGGCTTTTATGATAAGTTTTTATCAGGGCTGTCCCCTAAGGTGTTAAAAATTGGCTTGTCCTATTTTTTGCCTGAGGTATCCATTTCCGCATTAGAGGAACATGACGTTGCTTTGGATTTATGTATTTTACCGAGCGGAATTATAGAATTTTAAATAAACCATCTATTTCACTAAATTTTACTTGATATGTTAAAAAAAGCGATTGTAGCCATTGTTGTAGTATTCATAATGGTTATTAGTCAAGAGGCTGAAGCCCAGACCTACAGTACGGGAGTGGGCCTTAGAGCAGGTGTGACAAACGGGTTAACCGTAAAACATTTTCTAGGTTATGATGCGGCGATTGAAGGGATTTTGCATACCCGTTGGAAAGGCCTAGTGATTACAGGCTTGTATGAAGTGCATAAGGATGTGAGAGAAGTCAGGGGCTTAAAGTGGTTTTATGGTGGTGGTGCTCATTTGGGAACATGGGGAAATAAGAGTAATCCTCCTTTTGATGATCCTAATGATGAATACACTGTCTTTGGTATTGACGGGATCATAGGTTTGGATTACAAGTTTGTAGATGCGCCGATCAACCTTTCATTGGATTATAAGCCGGCTTTTAACTTGACAGACAATGTTGGCTGGTGGGGTGATGAGATAGCACTGTCTATCCGTTTTACTTTCCACTGATAAAACGATTAGTATAAACAAAGGCAAATGTCAAAAGGCATTTGCCTTTGTTTTTTTAAATTTAGTTGAGTAATAATTAAGAATAAAAAGAGATAATATGAATAATCCGATTTGGATCATGACCTCAGCCTTTGACCAGTTGAGTTTGGAAGAAGTTATCCATAAAGCAAAGGAAACTGGTGTACAAGGATTGGATGTATGTGTATTTAGGAAGGATGGAACTAGAGATGATTTTGTGGCCACCCATATGGACTATGACAATTTCAGCTTGGACACCGCCAAAACAACCCTTGGGAAATTTAATGAGGCAAAATTGCGCATGTCTTTGGGCGCATTTGATAATCTGATCGGGGGAGATCCAGCGCAAAGAATCAAGAATCAAAATCATTTGCTCAAGTTGATCCGGATGGCCCATTTGATGGGGGGAGATGCCAATGATATCAAGGTAGGGACATTTGTTGGTTATAACCATGAGCTGGGAAATGAAGAGAATGGTTTTGAGAAAAACCTAGAAGAGTATGCCAAGGTTTTTGGGCCAATTATCAAATATGCAGAAGACCTTGGGGTAACAGTTTTATATGAAAATTGTCCCATGGAAGGCTGGAGGGCTGCCGGTTATACAGGGACTTTCAATAACCTACCCGGGGTGCTAGCCGCTAGGAAGTTGATGTATGCCATGATACCGAGCAAGGCACATGGTGAAATTTATGATCCTTCCCATGATGTTTGGCAACATACAGATCCTGTGGAGGTGATCAAAAATACGGATATGGATAGGCTGAAGCGTATTCATGTGAAGTCTACCAGAAATAATGCAGATCCATTTTGGGGTAATATGTATCCTACCCAGTTGGTAAATGAAACCCTTGCCAAAAAGGCTGGAGTGCCTCACCCACAAAATGAATGGGACAGGCATCATTATGAAGCAACTTTGCCTGGCTTTGGTGTGGGTGATAGCATGGATTGGAGAAAATTTATCAATACCCTTCAGGAAAGGGGCTTTTCAGGCCCTTTTGAGATTGAGAATGAAGCTGGATTATCCAAAGGCACGGGCAATATGGCAGCTATTATGCAGGGGTATAAGGCCACTGTGTTGAACTTGAGTCCCTTGCTTTGGCCACTTACTGAGGAAGGATACCAATATCCAAAGGAAGACTTTAAGAAAATGAATGCTTTAGCTTCCAAGGATATTCCTGTGGTGACCATGGATGATTTGAGATAATAAGATTAAAAAGTAATGATATGAAAAAGCCCCGCAATGCGGGGCTATATTTTTCTAGGCGAGTTTTACAAAATATTTATTTAGTACGGATAAATAAATTTTTGAAAACGTCTTATAACACCAAACTTTTAATTCCTGAACCTCAGAGGGCACAAGCATATTGAGGCCCTTCCTTAACTCTTTCTCGAAAAGCTTTTTGTCAAAACTCACCTTCAATAAAATGGTTTTAACATATTCAATCATGGCTCATTTGGTTTTAAATTATGTTAAACAATACTAAATTCAATACGACAACACGACTAATTTGTTGCGTTTAAAATATACTCGTTAATTTGCGTTCATTATTAAAAGCAGCACATGTGTCTATGAAAAGAACGAAACTTTACCTCAATCTAGTATTCCTCTGTACAATGTTGGTTTCAAAAGCATTCGCACAGGATATCAAGGTTGATCTTGGTCCAGAAGAGATAGGGTTGAATGAAACGTTCAGTATAAAAATAACGATTTCGGATGAAAAAATAAAGTCCTATGATCAATTCCCCGAGATCCCGGGCTTTCAGAAGCAGGGCATTTCCCAGTCCTCTTCCATGAATGTGATCAACGGGCAGATGAGCAGCACCAATAGTATTGTGCAGTATTACCGTCCCACAAAGAAGGGGCAGTTTGTGCTCCCAGATTTCACCTTGCAGATCAATGGTCAGCCGGTTTCTGCCCAAGGAATGACCATTATGGTTACCGATGCCAGCCAAAATCAACAAAGCCAACGCTCCAGGGATCCTTTTGATGATTTCTTTGGAAGGACAGAGCAGGAACCCCAAGAATTTGTAGAGATAGATGATGAGGCATTTTTCTCCATGAATGTGAATAAGGATGAGATCTATTTGGGTGAAGGTTTCAATGTAAGTTTGGCTTTTTATATGTCTGCATCCAATCAGGCTCCTTTTGACTTTTATGAGCCAGGTAAACAGCTGGAGGAGATTGTAAAAAAGATCAAGCCTACCAGTGCATGGGAGGAGAACTTTAATATTACCAATATCCAGCCGGAAAGGGTAACCATTGATGGGAAGAATTGGACACGTTTTAAAGTCTATGAAGCCACTTTCTATCCCTTTAATGAGGGAGAGATAGAATTGCCACAGGTAGCCTGGGAAATGATAAAATACAAAGTGGCAAAGAATCCTACTTTCTTTGGGAACAATAGGCAACAGGATTTTAAAACATTTTATGCTCCAGCCAAAACGGTAAGGGTGAAGCCATTGCCACCACATCCTTTGAAAAATGAGGTGAGCGTAGGTGTTTTCAGGTTGAGGGAAAATTTTAAGACCAAAAAGGTAGAAACGGGCGAAGGGGTAACCTACGATTTTGGTATTGCTGGGGAAGGAAATATCAGTGCCATCAAAGCTCCTCGAAAAATGGACATGAGCAAATTGAACACTTATGATCCCAATGAACGCCAGCAGATTAATCGAGGAAGAGGTCGGGTAACAGGTATCAAGCAGTTTGAATATTATATTACCGTCAATGAGCCAGGAGAAGTAGATCTGAATGATCACTTCGAATGGATATACTTCAATACGGACAGAGAAACGTATGATACTTTACGTCCGCAGGCAGTCTTGGAAGTGGTAGGAGAAAGTAAGATCAACCAGTCCATTTCTTCGACAAGGTTGGGAGGAATATACGATTTAATCGAACTTGAGGACAATAAGCTTTTAAACCAACGATATAAGTATTATTTTTCGACTTTTATCAATATACTACTGGTCGGCGCAGTAATTCTGCTGGCCGTACTGATTATGAAAAAGAGGTAATGGGTAATTCATTCGGAAGAGTATTTAAGATTAGCACCTTTGGTGAATCACACGGAAAAGGGCTAGGAGTTATAATTGATGGTTGTCCTGCAGGACTGCCAATTGACGAGGATTTTATCAGACAGGAGCTTCAAAGAAGGAAGCCTGGACAGTCCAAAATAACCACACAACGTAAGGAAGAAGATGAATGTCAGATTCTTTCTGGGGTATTTGAGGGGAAGAGCACTGGAACACCCATAGCGATAGTGATCATGAATACGGATCAAAAGAGCAAGGATTATTCCCATATTGCGGACAAGTACAGGCCTTCTCATGCCGATTTTACCTATCAGGAGAAATATGGTATCCGTGATTATAGAGGGGGAGGAAGAAGCAGTGCCAGAGAAACTGCAGCAAGGGTAGCTGCGGGTGCTGTGGCTAAGTTGATGCTGAAGCATTTTGGTATTGAAATCAATGCTTATGTAAGTCAGGCAGGTCATATCAAATTGGAAAAACCTTATCAAGAGCTCGATTTTTCTGAAATAGAAAAAAACATCGTTCGCTGTCCAGATCCAAAAAAAGCGGAGGAAATGATCGAGTATATTGACTTAATAAGAAAGAACCGTGATACGGTAGGTGGAGTGGTCAGCTGTGTAGCCAAAAATGTTCCCGTAGGACTTGGAGAGCCAGTTTTTGATCGTCTTCATGCAGATCTGGGCAAGGCCATGTTGAGTATCAATGCAGTGAAAGGTTTTGAATATGGAAGTGGTTTCGATGGTGTTTCCATGAAAGGCTCAGAGCATAATGATGCTTTTTATCAGGATGGAGACCGGGTGAGGACCAAAACCAATTTCTCAGGCGGTATCCAAGGTGGTATTTCCAATGGGGAGGATATTTATTTCAGGGTAGCTTTTAAGCCTGTAGCGACCATCATGACCGATCAGGAAAGTGTTAACCAAGCAGGGGAAAGTGTTACCGTTTCCGGAAAAGGTAGACATGATCCTTGTGTAGTGCCAAGAGCGGTGCCGATTGTGGAAGCTATGGGTGCTTTAGTTTTAGCGGACTTTTTGTTATTGAACAGACTAAATAAATTGGAAGAATAGGATTTAAACCCAACAAGATGATTAAAAAGATACCCCTTCATACCCAAATTATCATAGGCCTTGTGCTGGGATTGGTGTTTGGTTTGGTGATTGTGAAAATGCAGATTTCGCCGGATTTTACACTTGATTATATCAAACCTATAGGTACCATCTTTATCAACTCCCTTAAGATGATCGCAGTACCCTTGGTCTTGGCCTCATTGATTGTAGGGGTGTCCAATTTGGGTGATATCTCAAAATTAAGTAGGATTGGAGGGAAGACCATTGTCACGTATATGCTGACTACGGTGATAGCCGTTTCTTTAGGCTTGGTGCTAGTGAATGTGTTTGCACCTGGGAAGAGCCTTCCAGTAGAGACCCGAGAAAACCTGATGGGATTGTACGATGATGTGGTAGGGGATAAAACCAATCAGGCGGCGCAGTTTCAGGAGCAGAGCCCGCTTCAGCCATTGGTGGATATTGTGCCACAAAATGTTTTCCAGGCGACTACGGATAATGGAGCCATGTTGCAAGTAGTGTTTTTTGCCATTATTGTGGGGATAGCATTGTTGCAGATTCCTAAAGAAAAAGCCAGTTCAGTGATTGCTTTTTTTGATGGGATGAATGATGTGATCATCAAGATTGTGGGCTATATTATGTTGATTGCCCCATATGGTGTTTTTGCTTTGATGGCTTCCTTGATTGTGGAAATTGCTGGAGACAATCCTGATTCGGCTTTTGAACTTTTATTTGCTTTGTTGAAGTATAGTTTGGTAGTAGTGGGAGGCTTGCTTATTATGATTTTGGTGGTTTACCCAAGCATTCTAAAGCTATTTACCAAGGTCCCTTATAAGGATTTCTTTAAGGCCATGCGCCCTGCCCAGCTATTGGCATTCTCAACAAGTTCAAGTTCTGCCACACTTCCGGTAACCATGAAGCAGGTGGAGGAAGAAATTGGTGTTTCTGAAGAAGTAAGCAGTTTTGTCTTGCCTTTAGGGGCCACTATAAATATGGATGGAACCAGCCTTTACCAAGGTGTGGCTGCAGTATTTATCGCGCAGGCTTTGGGAATGGATCTGAGCATTACGCAGCAGTTGATGATTGTATTGACCGCTACTTTGGCATCAATAGGAACTGCGGGTGTACCAGGAGCAGGATTGATTATGCTTCTGATCGTATTGGAGTCCATAGGAGTGCCAGCAGCAGGTCTTGCTTTGATTTTGGCACCAGATAGGATTTTGGATATGTTCAGAACCGTGGTGAACGTCACTGGAGATGCAACGGTTTGTACTGTAGTGGCCAGTACAGAGGGTGAATTGCCTGATGGCCTGATTCGTGAATCCAATCCATTGACAGCTGTAGAACAATAAATTAGGCAAAACAGGAACTTATCGCTTATTTTGCTGTTTGAATTGCTAGAAAGCTAAAAATTAAAACCATGTTACAAGCGCAGAAAAAGCCAGTACATATTTATATGGAAGCCAATCCCAATCCAAATTCATTGAAATTTGTGGTGAATTTCATGTTGACGGATGATGGAGTAAGCTTTGATTATCCTGATGAGAAAAGCACAGAGAACTCCCCATTGGCCAAAGAACTATTTAATTTTGCGGCTGTGGAGAGAGTGTTTATCACTTCTAACTTTGTGACCGTTACGAAGAAGGATGATGTAGAATGGCCGGAAATTCAAGATCATATCAGGGAGCATATCAAGCAGTACCTTGAAGCTGGGAAGTCAGCCATCAATGTGGTGTTGGATAAAGATCCCTTGTTTGATGAGAATGACAGCGAAACGGTTAAGAAAATCAAAGGGATTTTGGACGAGTATATCCGTCCGGCTGTGGAGCAAGATGGTGGAGCCATCATTTTCCATAGTTTTAATGAAGGAACTGTTAAGGTATTATTGCAAGGCGCTTGTTCAGGCTGTCCATCCAGTACAGTGACTTTAAAGGCAGGAATTGAGAATTTACTTACCAGAATGCTTCCTGATGAAGTAAAGGCAGTAGAAGCTGAAGGTATATAAGAGATAAATAACAAAATTGAAGGTCATTCGCCTAGGCGAATGACCTTTTTTTGTATTATTACACCAGTATGCACTTGGATAAAATCATAAAGGGAAATTGGACATGGGCTGTGCTTGGGCTAATAGCATTGCTCGTTCGATATTTCTTTCTTCAGTTTCCTGAGGATACCGAGCAAATTTATTCCCGAGGGATTTTTCCGGCCATTAGAAATCTTATTGACTTTAGTTTTGGGAAATTCCCCGTGCCCAGTATCTATCTGTTTTTTACAGGTTTGTTGGTAGCACTGTATTATTTTTGGAAAGGCTGGAGACATCAAAAGGGCTGGTTGAATAGTTTGGTTTTTACAGCGAGGAATATCTTGAATTTTCTAGGTTTTCTGGTTTTTGTCTTTCTCTTGCTTTGGGGATTTAATTATCAAAGGATTCCCATTTTTCAGCAGCTAAGTTTGGAGCCCTTGCCCCTTGAGCAGGAGGAGTTACTGAGTGAGCTTCAGCTTACCAGGGATGATCTTCAAGCATGGCGCGACCAGATTTCGAATGATACCTCAGCATTGGATCAAAATATCGATTATGATGAATTGGAGGACATGGTGCGTCAAACAATAGAAGAGAAAATAACCATGCTGGGGCTTGAATATTCCGGGAATCCGCGAACGAGGCAGTTATATCCCGGGGGTTTTTTGAGGAAATTGGGCATATTGGGTATTTATTTTCCTTTTACTGGGGAAAGTTATATCGATCCTACCTTGCACCATCTGGAAAAGCCTTTTACGCTTGCCCATGAAATGGCCCATAGCTGTGGGGTTACTGATGAGGGAGAAGCTAATTTCTTTGCTTGGGTGGTTTGTACCCAAAGTGAAATACCTTTGTTGAACTATTCTGCACAGTTAAGGCTGTTCAGTTATCAGCTTAAGGATCTTTATCGCCAAGATGAGGAGGCTTATAAGACATTCATTAAGACCCTTGGAAAGGGAATCCGCAATGATTTTGCGGACATTTCTGAAAACCATAGGAAGATTGAACCCTTTTCCTTGGAGCTCAGCCGGAAATCAAATGACTTATATTTAAAGGCCCAAGGCGTTAAGGCAGGCGTAGGCAGTTATGCGCAGCTGACCATGTTGGCCTATGCTTGGAGGAATAAAATGGACAGATGAGAGTTAAACCTTAAATACTTTGGATAGATGATATTGACTGCTGAAAATATACTTCTTGTCGGAGCTATCTTGCTAATCGCAAGTATATTGGCGAGTAAGACTGCTGGAAGGGCAGGGATTCCTGTCCTGTTGTTGTTTTTGGGAATAGGAATGCTTGCAGGTTCTGATGGCTTAGGGGGAATCGCTTTTGATGACCCTAAAATAGCTCAGTTGTTGGGGGTAGTTTCCTTGGCTTATATACTGTTTTCAGGAGGTCTGGATACAAAATGGCAAAGCATCAAGCCTGTTTTGGGATCTGGATTGACGCTTTCTACTTTGGGGGTGCTGCTTACCGCTGCGTCCGTTGGTGGCTTTGCCTATTGGATTGGAGAGTTTAGTTTGTTGGAGAGTTTATTGCTTGGAGCTATAGTTTCATCGACTGATGCCGCTGCAGTATTTTCCATTTTGAGGACAAAGAGTATCGGTTTGAAGGGGAATTTGCGTCCCTTATTGGAGCTGGAGTCTGGGAGTAATGATCCCATGGCTTATTTTTTAACTATAGGGTTGACTTCTTTAATAAGCTTGGAGGGATTTACCATCCAAAGCCTTTTGCCGGTTTTTGTACTTCAAATGTTGGTTGGTGGACTTGGTGGATATTTGTTTGGAAGAGGAACTGTTTTGCTTTTTAATAAAATTCAACTGGAATATGAAGGCCTTTATCCTGTATTAATGCTGGCATTGGTGATGTTGGTTTATGGCGTGCTTGATATATTGGGAGGGAATGGTTTTTTGGGTGTCTATATCGCAGCTGTTACTATAGGTAATGGTAAAATGATCCATAAGAAAAGTATTATTAAATTTTTCGATGGTATTGCCTGGTTAATGCAGATTATCATGTTCATAACACTAGGCTTATTGGTGTTCCCAAGTCAAGTGATTCCGGTAATGGGTATTGGTTTTGTCATTGCCTTATTTTTGATTGTTGTAGCAAGGCCTATAGGGGTTTTTGTTTCCTTGGCATTTTTTAAATTTAGCTTTAAGGATAAATTGTTTGTTAGTTGGGTAGGACTTAGAGGGGCAGTACCCATTGTTTTTGCTACTTTTCCTCTTATTGCAGGGGTTGAAAGTGCCAATATGATTTTTAATGTAGTCTTCTTTATTGTTTTGACTTCAGTGGCTTTACAGGCCACTTCTCTTTCATTTGTTGCCAAGCTATTAAAACTGGCGGTTCCCGAAGGAATGAAAAAGAAGTCTTTGTTGGATCTGGAGCTGTCAGAGAGCTTTAAGAATGCTTTGATAGAGGTAGAAATACCAGAGAATTCTTCCATTGATGGAAAGAAAATAGTTGAACTGGGTTTTCCAAATACTTCTCTGATAGTACTGATCAATAGAGACGGGAAGTTTGTTACTCCCAATGGGCATACGGAAATTGTTTCTGGCGATAAGTTAATGGTGATGATGAATTCAGAAGACGAAGAGGAAAAGGTGAAAGAAGCTTTAGGTTTAACTTGAAGAACTAGGGCTGAGCTGTCTGGCCTTTTTACGGTTTCCAACCCAAACTCCGGTGATGACTGCAAGAATGCCTACATAATGCCCCGGCAATAATACTTCGCCATCAACCACTCCCCATGCAATCGCCACTATAGGGATCAGGTAGGTGACCATGCTGGCAAATACAGGAGAGGCGATTTTAACCAATCCGTTAAATATGATCAGGGCAAAGGCTGTGCCCAGTACCCCCAGGATAGTCAGGTAGCCAGCCGCCAATTTTGCTCCTTCCACATGACTCAGTTTATAGGTGAAGTCTGTCGCAAATAATAAATAGCCTAATGCCACGGGCAAAACCAATAGTAGGGAAATGGCGGTGATTTCCACAGGCTTGAGTTTAACAAACCAGTGTTTGATGATATTTAGGTTTATGCCATAGCATATTGTGGCCAAGATTACCAAAAGGGCATATGCATTGATATTGGCCAAGCCGGAGAAGCCTGCGCCTGCCTTTACGGTGATAAGTACCAATACTCCAATAAAAGCGATAATTAACCCGATACTATTTCTAGCCGTGATTCTTGCTCCAAAGAACAAGGCGCCTATGATCACTACAAATAGTGGGGTGAGGGCATTGAGTACTCCCGTGATGGAACTGCTGATCTGTGTTTGGGCTGCGGCAAAGAGAAAGGCCGGGATAAAGCTGCCCACCATTCCAGCTATGACCAGGTTGAAGAGCTGTTTTTTGTTCAATTTTTTTAGCCTAGGAATGGAAAGAGGAAGTAGGACAATGGCTGCAGAAACAATCCTGTAGGCTCCCACTTCACCTGCTGAGAAAACCACAAGTCCTTTTTTGATAAGGATAAAGGAACTTCCCCAAATTAAAGAAAGAAAGGCCAATAATAGCCAGCTGCGCAAATTTTGATCACCTGATTGGTTTTGAGTCATTATATTAGGGTTATATCTGTTGCTAAATTATTCACAAAAGTAAACTTTTCAATTAACAGCCTAGGGTAAAATTTAGTTGCCTTATGTGAAAAATGGTTTTAGGCAAAGTGCGACAAGTTAAAGTTTAGATTATATCTATTCTTTACGTGCTTGGCGACTTCTTAGTGTTCCTCTGCATGAAAAAAAAGTAAATCGCGGCTCTTTAAGATCAAAGTGTTTTCGATTTAGATACTAGACAAAAAAAAGGTTGGCTTTATGGGCCAACCTTGGGTAATGTAAGTTTATTGAATTAACCGGCTACAAACTGGTAATCGGCAAATTGTACCGCTACTTCGTCAAGAATAGCGGCCACTTCGTCATAAGTGTCTGCAGTGACCATTTGCATTCTGTAAGGCTTGAAATTAGGCATGCCACGGAAGTAGTTCGTATAATGTCTACGCATTTCAAGAATGCCCAATTTTTCACCCTTCCACTTCACAGAAAAGTCCAAGTGCTTTTTGGTCACGCGGATCCTTTCGGCCAAATCTGGTGCGGCTAGTTTTTCTCCGGTTTCAAAAAAGTGCTTGACCTCATTGAAGATCCATGGGTAGCCAATGGCTGCTCGGCCGATCATCATGCCATCCACTCCAAATCGGTTTCTATAATCGAGGGCGCGTTCTGGACTGTCGATGTCCCCATTTCCAAATAATGGGATATGGATGCGTGGGTTTTCTTTGATTTTGGCCAAATAGGTCCAATCAGCTTCACCTTTGTACATTTGCTTTCTGGTACGGGCATGCACACTGATGGCCTGAATGCCCACATCCTGTAGCCTTTCTACTACTTCAACGATACGGATGGTTTCGTGGTCCCAGCCCAGTCGGGTTTTTACAGTAACGGGAATCTTTACGGCTTTGACGATTTCAGCGGTCATTTCCACCATTTTGTCAATATCCAATAAAATACCCGCTCCAGCGCCTTTGCAGGCCACTTTGTTTACTGGACAACCGTAATTGATATCCAAAATGTCCGGTCCGGCAGCTTCTGCGATGGCAGCGGCTTCCCGCATGGATTCGATTTCATTGCCGAAAATCTGAATACCAATAGGTCTTTCGTATTCGAAAATATCGAGTTTTTGGACACTTTTGGCAGCGTCACGGATCAATCCCTCAGAGCTGATAAACTCTGTGTACATCAAATCGGCACCATTTTCCTTGCATACGGCCCTAAAAGGCGGATCGCTGACATCCTCCATGGGGGCCAGTAGCAATGGAAATTCCCCTAAGTCTAAGTTTCCTATTTTTACCACGACTGATTTATAATTTTCCTGTAAATTTACCCCAATTATGGAGATTTATAAAACTCAAAGCCAAATAGCTGCAAAACACAACTGGATATTGTCCTTAGTTGTACTCGTTTTGATCACTTTTGGTGTACTTGCTCTTACACAAGGACTGGCACTGATCCTTATCCCTTTCATGTTTGATATTCCCTATGATGATATTCTGCCGCTTTTTGAGGGGCAGCTAGATCACCCTAACGGACGGGCAGCCATGTTATTTCTTCAGGGTTTGGGCGGTGGACTGGCCTATTTCCTCGCGGCTTACTTATATATTAAGTTAGTAGAAAAAGCCGATCTCGACTGGAAACAACAGTTTAATCGAGTAAAGTTCAATGTTTTACTGATTATTTTCCCCTTGCTTTTTGGCTTTATTCTTTTTGACTCTGCTATAGTGGAGTGGAATATGAATATTAGCTTCCCTTCTTTTATGTCTGGCTTTGAGCGTTTTGCTAGGGAAATGGAGGACAAGGCCATGGTTTTGACCAAATATCTTACCGATTTCCAAAGCCCTGTTGAGTTTCTGTTTGGGCTGCTGGTGATTGGTGTGATGGCGGGTATTGGAGAGGAATATTTGTTTCGTGGCTTGATTCAGCCTAAGTTTCACCGATATACTGGAAATGCCCATATGGGAATTTGGATTTCTGCATTTATCTTCTCGGCCATTCATTTTCAGTTTTATGGCTTTTTCCCAAGGATGTTTTTAGGAGCACTGTTTGGTTATCTGTATTTATATTCGGGTAGTTTGGTATACCCGATGTTGGCACATGTGCTGAATAATTCTTTTACCTTGATCATGGTTTACCTGAACAAGCTGGGCATGGTAGAGTTTAATATGGAGGAACCGGATGATTTTTCCTGGTATACAGTTTTGATGGGGCTGATTGTCTTTGTTTTCTGTATGCGTATTTTTATTTCTCAAAACAGAAATGTCACTTCACATGGAAAAATGGCAGAAGGTATTTGAAAGTAGTACACCAATTAGGGCTGAAATCGTCAAAGGTGTATTAAGCGAACATGATATTACGGCCATTGTACTCAATAAAAAAGAATCAGTTTATCAAATTCATGGCAGTTATCAGGTAATGGTGGCTGCAGAAAAGGCCCTTGTGGCGATTAATATAATAAAGAATGAGATCTCGTTTTAATATTTCCAATTATAGTGAGCTGGGACAACGTGTCATCACGGCAATAATAGGCGCAGCAGCTATAATTGGGGGTTGTATTTATAGTGAGTGGACCTATTTTGTAGTATTTGGGGGGATTTTGGTGTTTTCTCAAATGGAATTTTATAAGCTGTCAGGTTTGGATGGGATGCTTCCTCTGAAATCTTTTGGTACTTTTTTGGGTGCAATGATCTTTTCCATGTCTTTTTTGGTGGAGATGCAGCATATGGCGGATAAGTATTACTTTCTTATCTTTCCGATGGTCTCCCTGATATTCTTTATTAAATTGTACAAGAAAACGGATAAAAAGCCATTCACGGGGATAGCCTATACCTTTTTGGGGCTGTTTTATGTGGCAGTTCCATTTTCATTGTTGAACATGGCCGCTTTTTCTGTGGATGAAACCTTTCACTATGAAGTCATCGTAGGTAGCTTATTGCTGTTATGGGCAAGTGATACTGGAGCTTATTTTTCCGGAACAAAGTTTGGCAAAACGAAGTTGTTTGAAAGGGTGTCTCCAAAAAAATCCTGGGAAGGTAGCTTGGGAGGCGCTTTGATGGCATTGGTAGTGGCCTATTTCCTGGGGATTAACTTTGTCATAATCGCACCTTGGAAATGGTTTTGCATAGCTGGAATCATCGTTATTGCCGGCACCTATGGGGATTTGATTGAGTCCTTGTTCAAGAGAAGTATTGCAATCAAAGACTCAGGAAAAGGATTGCCAGGCCACGGTGGTTTTATGGATCGTTTTGACGGATTGTTAGTTTCAGCGCCTTTTATTGTTGCTTTTTTGAAAATGTTTTAAAAAAGTATTGGGTGTTTTGGAAATGTATTAATATTGCATTGTAATTCAATTGCTAAATAAACTAGAACCCAATTATGGCTTACATTGAACCGGCCCCTATAAAGGACAAAGAAAATCCTTTGGAGTCAATGATGGAGAGGTTTAATATCGCAGCAGAAAAATTAGGCCTCTCTGAGGAGGTTTATAGCGTGCTGAAAAACCCCGCTAAACAAGTGATAGTTTCCCTACCCATTACCATGGACAATGGTAAAATAAAAGTTTTTGAGGGCATTAGGGTGGTACATTCCAATATTCTCGGGCCTGCTAAAGGCGGAATTCGTTTTGCTCCTGATGTACACATTGATGAGGTCCGAGCTTTGGCAGCCTGGATGACTTGGAAATGTGCTGTGGTGGATATCCCCTACGGTGGTGGAAAAGGAGGTGTTCGCTGTAATCCTAGAGAAATGTCTAAGGGAGAAATTGAGCGTTTGGTGAGGGCATATACCATGGCTATGATTGATGTGTTTGGTCCTGATAAGGATATACCTGCCCCGGATATGGGGACGGGGCCTAGGGAAATGGCCTGGCTGATGGATGAATACTCCAAGGCACATGGTACGACAGTGAACGCAGTGGTGACGGGTAAGCCTTTGGTACTTGGAGGTTCTTTGGGAAGAACAGAAGCTACTGGTAGAGGTGTTATGGTATCTGCCCTGGCGGCCATGGAAAAATTGAAAATCAATCCTTTTCAGGCAACCTGTGTTGTTCAGGGCTTTGGTAATGTTGGTTCTTGGGCTGCACAGCTTTTGGAGGAAAGGGGGCTGAAGATTGTTTCTATCTCAGATATTTCGGGGGCTTATTATAACAGTAATGGTATTAATATTCAGGAGGCCATTAAATTTAGGAATGAAAATAATGGTATCTTGGAAGGCTTCCATGGTGCGGAGAAACTTTCCAGTCCAGATGAATTGTTTGAATTAGAGGTGGATGTGTTGGTTCCCGCGGCTGTAGAGGATGTGATTACCAAAAAGAATGTGGATAAGATCAAGGCCAAATTGATCGTCGAGGGTGCTAATGGGCCTACTTCTTTCAATGCAGATAAAATCATCAATGAGAAGGGAATCATGGTGGTGCCGGATATCCTGGCCAATGCAGGAGGGGTGACTGTTTCTTATTTTGAATGGGTACAGAACCGTTTAGGATATAAGTGGACTGCCGAAAGGGTGAACAGAAGGTCAGACAGAATTATGAAGGAAGCCTTTGATCATGTATACAAAGCTTCTGTAAAATATGATGTTCCTATGAGGATAGCTGCTTATATTGTAGCTATTGACAAGGTAGCCCAGACTTACCAATATAGGGGCGGCTACTAAAACGCTTGGTAATGCACTGAATAATATTTGTTAAGCGGGCAAAAAATAAAATTTGATTGTCTAAATGATAAGTAATTATCCTTAATTGGTTATTTATAGTTAAATTTGCCTCCTTAATTTTAAATCATGACCATACATAAAGTTGTAATAATTGCATTTTCTGATATTTAAATAATTGAAAAGGGGCTAAAAAGCCCCTTTTTTGCTATTGTTCGCATTTCCTTATATTTATCTATGTTTGCAACTAGTTTGAAAAATGTTTGCAAATTTTTATATTCGATAATGGCAACAGTAGATTTATATTTGGACACAAGGAGAGCACTCAAAGACGGTACCTATCCTTTGAAGCTTAGAGTTTCACATGAAAGGAAAACCAAGTATTTCAAAACAGATCCTTCATACAGTTTTAGTCTTAAGGGGTATGAGAAAATAATCAAGACCAAGAAAGGTTCTAGACTGGATGAGAATCAAGCAGAGATTAGAGATATTGTTTTCGCCCAGTTAAGCAAAGCCAGTAGTATAATTAAAGAGCTCGAGTTTTTTAATTTTGCAGCCTTCCAATTAAGGTTTACGGGAAAGGGAGACCGAAATGATATTCTTTTTCGTCTTGAAGAATTATGTGATTCAGGGAATAATCCAGGTAGTACCGGTGTAAACAAAGATGCTTACTCAGCATTGACCCATTATATCAATCGGGACAATCCTAAATTTATACCAGGGAAAAAGGGTAAGGGCAAAAATCAAAAAAGCGATATCATAAGTAAGCTACCGATGAATGCCATTACCCCAAAATGGTTGAATGAGTTTGAGGCTTGGCAAATAAAAAGGGGGCTAAGCCCAACAACTATTGCTATAATTCTAAATAGGGTAAAAGCGGTATTCAATCAAGCAATAAGAGACCAAGAAATAGACCCAAACAGGTACCCATTCGGAAAAGGGAAATATCAACCTCCGGCACCTAGGAAATCAAAGAAGTATCTTAAAGATGATCAACTGGTTGAATTCTTTAAATATGAAGCTAAAACCAGCCCAGAAGAATTTGCAAAAGACTTCTTTATCTTTAGTTATTTGGCCAGTGGTATGAATTTGGGGGATATCTTTTTACTGAAGTGGTCAAACTTTAATGGTAGGGATAGCTTTAGTTTCTTTCGTAGAAAAACAGTAAGCCGAAGTACAGACCCAAAAGAAATAACGGTCCATTTAAATGAACACTTATGGGCTATAATCGATAAGCATGGAAGCCGGAAGATAAATAATGATTATGTTTTTAATATAGTGGATCCTTCAATGGATACCGAAAGAGCCTACGTGGTGATAAAAATGGCGATCAATAAAGTAAATGTAAACCTTAAAAAGATTGGAGAATCATTGGGCTTTGATGTTCCTCTGACCTCGTACCATGCCCGCCATGCCTATGCCACTAAATTAATGAAGGTCGCTCCGGTTGCCTACATTTCAAAGCAGCTGGGGCATTCAAATATTCAAACTACTGAAGATTATCTCGGACAGTTTGAAAAGGATGAGGCTTTAAAATATGAGGCTAATCTTATTCCAAAGATTAATTAAATTAAAGAGGGGTTTTAAGTACTTGTAAATAAAATGTAATATAAACTGTCAATAAAAAGTAATAAATTCGTTTACTTTTAGATTTTTTTAGTAAAAATTCTATCAAATTAATTTTTATTTATAAAAAAATATGTGCTTGTTTGTTGTGCTGGGTAACAACAACGACACGGGAAACTGTGGTTATCGAGCAAAATCCGCGACAACGACGCAACAGATTTTTTAACAACTTAAACAACAACGACACGGACGCCCTGTGAGCAATGAGGGGTAAACTGCTGATATGTCCAGCGGGGTACAACTATGGTAGCTCTTAGGTGCGGACAACCTTATTAATTTAAGTCGGGGACATATCCCGAAAGGTTAAAATGTGTATGTTATGTTTTGTTTAAACACTAAAAGCTCTAGCACTATAAAGGGGCTAAAAGGACTTGCCAATTTTCTCAATTGCACATTACCCACGGCTCAGCGGTACAAGTCAAGTGGGAAAATCCCTTTTTATCAATTGACTAAAAGTGGGACCATCTATTTTGATAAGGACGAGGTTTTAAAAGCCCTAAAAAAAGGAGGTCAAAATGGATAAGCCAACGATCCAGGAAGTAACCTTCAACAATCTCCCTGAAGCTATTCAAGTCCTATTGCAAAAAGTTGAGAAACTAGAAAGGCAATTAAGCCAAAAACAAGCTCCTGTTAAATTACCTCGGATTATTCCGATGGCTAAAGCCGTAGAGCTAACTGGCCGAAGTGCTAACGCCCTCAGAATTCAAATTAGCCAAGGTAATTTGAAATCGATCAAAAAGGATGGATATCATTATTTCGACACGGAATACCTGCTATCCTGGATGGAAGGTAAAACTGGCGCCCCGAAAAAAGACTCATCTGAAATCCTCGTTGCCTCGAGGTAAAATTCCCAAACAACAACAACGACGACAACTGAAAGCTTGATAATAAATGAATGAGAAATTAGAAACGTAAAAAGTAGTTGTTATGAAAGCAAAAAAAGCTTGTCTTGGTTTGGAAGGCCGGACGACAAGCTCAGGAGACGGAAAGTCACTGGGCAAAGATACCAATGTGAAATGGTATAAACAAGAAATAGAAGTGTTTAACAGATTTTTTGGAGTACCCCAAAGCATGCTTCAGGTGGCCCTCCAAACGGATGTATTACGCGCGAATATCTGTCGCTATGTAGACAAATGGCTCAAAGAAGGAAAGGTAAAAAGAGTGTACAAAGGTATTTGCCCTATCACCAAGCGAAAAGTAGGAAAATACAGCACTGATCCGAAGTACTGGGAAGGAGGTCACAATGACTAAGTTTAGCGGTGATCATCTATTTAATCATCCTCTTGTAGAGGTATATGAAGAGTGCTACCGCCTAGTATACGAAGCCAACAGGTTAGCGGAAAAGGCAAATAAGGCCATTCCAGATGCTAAAGGTATGCTATACCAGGAAATGTATTCATTGGTGGAAGGTATGCGATTCGAAGCCAGAATGCTAGCAAGCGTACTCGACATAAGGATTCAGAACACAGGATGGCCGGACTATGTCCTCGATACCTTGGATGAAATTTTTGGGGAAGGAGGGATGGAAGCATGAAACAAAGAAGTTTTTGCGCGGGTTGCCCTGACTACTCTATTGAGAGACTAGAGGTGGCCAACATGACTTTTGATGAGCTTTTAAAAAGCCATAAACATCATTCCAAAACGATAATTGAGTATGGTCAAAAACTGGCGAAAGGGCCATTTGGTAACGATCCGTATTATGAGTTTTTGCCTTTATGGTTGCGTACTCACGCTGCTTATCTTAAGCACATACAGGACGAACTACAGGTCAGGGCTGAAAGTGAATTTTCACCCTATTTGGGAAAAGTATTAGAGGAGGTTCTAGCATGAGCAAGGAAAAGATGAACGGGTACTCTCTCAGTAGGGCATGGCACAATTTCGCTTTTGATAATCCAGACAAGGTAAGTCCTAAACATGGTGCACTGTTTTTTTTTTATTATCGAGCATTTCAACAGAATGGGCTGGAAGGATAAAGTCGGTTTACCTGCCTCATTGGCTATGGATGCTATTGGTGTAACATACAATACCTATAAGGGTGCCATGAATGATTTGATTGACTGGGGCTTTATCCAAATGATTGAAAAATCGAAAAATCAATATAGTGCTAACATAATTGCCCTATCAAATTTTGACAAAGCACTTGATAAAGCACTTGACAAAGCATTTGCAGAGCATTTCACAAAGCACTTGCAAGGCAATTCACAAAGCATTTGCGACATAATAAAACAACTTAACCATCTAACAATAGAACAAAAAAACAAGATAGTAACTATCCTTTCTAATAATGATAATGAAGAAAACAATGAAGATGAAATAGTAGAATCAAATGCTACTTCACCAGAAGAAGAACCTCCAAAATTCCCAGATCCAGAACAGCTAACTGAAGAGGGGAAAAAGGCTAATCAGGTTCTAGCAGAATATTTCGGGATCTCGGAGATTAACCAGCCGAACCATTACATGGCCATTGGGAGGTTCGTGAATACCATGAGTAAAAAAGGAAAGCTGAGATATGTTCATGACCAATATTACTTCTACAAGCGACTTAAAGAAAAAAATCCATCCTTTAAACATTCCTGGAAAAACTTTATTGGCTCTCCTGAAAAACAATATGAAGATGGTGCTTGGAATGCTGAGAACTGGCAACAGAAATATAAGGATTCTTTGAAAGTAGAAAATGACAATCCAAAGAGATTGAGCTATTCAATTAATTCACATGTAAGCCAGACCAATTACGCTCCCATTTTCGAACGCACAAGAGAGCTAATGAGTGAATCCACAGAAAAAGAAAATAAGAACAATCAAAATTAAATATACATGACACAAGAAGAGAGAGTATCAGCCTTAACCGAAAAATTAGAAGGCGCACCGGAAAGCTACAAAGAAGCACGAATTAATAATCTTGGAAGAATGACATTCAAGGATGATGATGATTTCAACGGATTTCTCGATGACATTGATACTGACATAAAAGAACTGCAGCAAATGCAAGCTGACAGCAAGATGAAAGGCTTTGGGGGCATTCCAAGAAGATCGAAAAAAGATATCTCATCAGAAGCCGATAAGGAAAAGGTGAGTGATATTGTCAGCTCCATGATGGGGTTGCCCCCTAAAAAAAAGACAAGCCCCGAAAGCAAGTCTGAAAAAGATTCGACCACCAAAAATATTGTTAAAAACATAATGAGATGGGACAAATGAAAAAAATCACTATCAAAACCAATGAAACAGACAAGCGCAATGCGCTTGCTAAATTGAATCAATTCAGAATTAACCATTTACCGGCCTTGGTGGAGGCTTACGCTAAATTTTCCGAGGAAACAGAACTTGAACCATTGACCAAAAATACCCTAAAAGGAATTATTGAAAATGGTATTTCTCCGGTTGAGAGAAAAATAGAAGAAACGGTGAAAACCTTCCCAAAGCTTACCCAAGGGTATGCTCGAGAAGAAGGTTATAAGCACTTGAACACCATTTTGAAACCAGTTATTGAAGGGATGCAAAAATGGAAACAGAATCTCGCTCCGAGTGATGGCAGTTTTCCGCACGAGCTTTTGGATGTTGATAAAATGCCTATCAGCCAGGATTTTCAACTGACCGTGGAGGGTGTAAAGGAGTATGTTGAAGCGAATAAAGAACTCTTTGAGATATCGATTAGCGACCCCGTCGATATTGAACTTTACAATAGACAACAGGTCCTTTCAAAAGCCTTCAATAGCTTCATTGAATACGCTCAGGAAAACGATGTGGTACTTCCCAATCTTGTTGCTGAAATTATCGGTATGCAGGGCGTTGGGAAAGATTTCCGATCCAAACCTAATCCCTCTTTGTTTCTGCCACATCGTACTAATGAGCAGATAAAAAAGTTAATGTCCTGGAAAGATTGATAACCAAGAAGGCTATGAAAATTATAGAGCCATACAGCGAAGAGCTAAGAGAATTGAAGGAAAAAGCCATTGTAAATATGGATAAGCCTTTATTAAATGATCTGCGAAAAGTGGAAGGTGAAAAATTCATCTATTGTGAGACGTTTTTTGATGCTCTACAGGCCACGTCGATAGAAAACAATGCTTTGCTATTGATCGAAAGTACAGAGCTTAAAGAGCTTCTTAGAAAAGCCAAAGCAGGGGAACTTTAACCCCTGCTACTATTTGAAAAGTACAAAAAATACAGAAAGCCATGCCAAAAAAGGGAATTACAAATAATCCATCAGGAAGGCCGAAGGGAACGCCAAACAAAGCTAACAGGCCTTTAAAGGAAAATATTTCAAACTTCCTGCAAAAGAACTGGACCAAAATCGAGCGGGATATCAATAAACTTGAACCACGGGACAGAGTGGCCATTTACGAAAAGCTATTATCGTATGTCATGCCTCGGCTTAAAGCTGTTGATGCTAATGTTTCACTTGAGCAAAAGCTTGAAAACCTTGATACAGAGCAACTAAACAAACTGATTGATCATATTTTACTTGAAGAATCATGAACGATAATATCAGAAAAGCAGCTATCCAAGCCATTAAAGAGGGTGATATATCCCGTTTGAAGGCCTTAAAGCGAATGATAGGCCAGGGTAATGATATACCTGTGTATTTCCAGTTGTACGGCCATGAGCAAATTTATAACACCAAGGGCGAAGAGGTACTCAACGAAGCGGATCAAGTGGAAGATATGAAGATTGAAGGGGTATTACCCCAGGTATCAAGTATTGTAGTGGTATTTCCTGATCGCAAGGACATGGAGGCCAGCATTCGGGAAATAGAACCTGAAAATGAAACGCTTAAAAAGTGGGATTAATTAAAAAAAAATAATAGTAAAACATGAAAAGTATAGAAAACCAAAGAACGCTCATGCACGAGCTAAACACAATCAGAAAAAGCTTGGCCACTCTGGAACAAATACCAGACACGGACCATCTATTCAAAAACCTAGTGTACACTTGTATGGTAACAGTCGGAAACCTCCACGCCTACCACGTTAAGCAGCTGAATGAATTTGGTAAAGAAATAGCACAAATAAATAAGGCCTCAATTAATGTCCATAACAACGTGAAATACAATTTGAGCCAATTGGATGAAGATGAGATCGAGCAGCTAAAAGTATTAATGCAAGAAGCTGAAAAGATCCAAAATGAGGCGAAAATCAGGAATAAGCTATTGGGTAACTGACCACTACATAAGTAGTCATTTAACCTCTCATAATGAGTCTAATTGGGTGATTTAGTAGTTTGTTTTATAAACTGTACGAACAATTTGCAACCAATTATAATAAAATGACTTTTTGTCATAAAAATATCAATAAAAAAGCACGGTCTAAAGTGCAATTTAGCCGTGCTTAAGTTTCAAATTTTCAATCATATTAATTCTAAAATTTAAGGTAACATGGAAAACGCTAAAAATCAAATCAACGAAATCAATTCTGGACTAACCAAAATCCAAGAGGGACTCGATCAAATCAAGTCGAATGAAAGTGCTTTTGGGGATGATCAATTCTTTTTTGATTGGTATGCAGCATTAAGCGAACGAGTTAAGGTATTCCAAACAGCAGTGGAATGCGAGCTTGAAAACCAAAATGAAATGATCCATGGCTAAGATAGTTTCAATCGGTAATCCATTCAAACCTAAGAAGGTGCCACTTTGGAAAAACGAGGTGTACTTGGAGGAACTGGAAAAACAGATAGTCGCGGATCACAACCGCAAGATCAGGGAGCAAAAAGAAGCCCGTGAAAGGTCCCAGTGACAAAAGGTTTAACAGCTTAAAGCAACGACAAGAGCCGGGGTAATTCCCGGCTTTTCACGGTTTAAGAAATAGATATATCCCCGCCAAAATCCCTAACACAAGCACAACCAAAACTACATCACTGAGGAATTTTAAATTATTGTCTATTCTCTCAAGATGATACGCCTGCTTTTCTTTTAAAGCCCTATCAGAAAGGTCTTCTATTTTTTGTTTTGTACCGAATCCAAACATAGTAGTATTGTTTATTTAATGAATAAAACTAACAGTTTGTTTCCGTGTATGAAATACCCCATCTATGGTATTTTTATTATCACTGTTTAGCTGAACAGTGGTGTTTCACTGATTGATTAGCTACCATTTCCATTTGTTTTTAAGGTACTTAGCAATAGATATTTTTTTAGCTACACGAAAAAAAAGAATTAAGAAATGTTAAAAATCAAATCAAAATTCAAGGGGAAAAACCTTGAAAAATTTCTGCTTAACCAAGTGGAAAAGATCGAGAGAAACTTAGAAAATGAGCTCCTTATAGTTGGGTTAGAGTTTGTTAGGGATGCTAGGATAAAGGCTGATTTTACCGACCGAACCGGAAACCTAAGAAGCTCAATTGGTTTTGTGCTTTTAAAAGATGGACGACCAATATTCCAGAATTTCGAAGAATCAACAAAAAAGGGGACCGATAAAAAGACAGGAGTTGATCAGGCCATAAAATATGTTAAAGAAGTAGCTGGAGCTGAACTTATCCTTGGTTATAGTTTAGTTGTAGTTGCTGGAATGGACTATGCCGCCTATGTCGAATCTCAAGGGAAAGACGTGCTTACGGGGTCAAGCCTGATAGCAGAAAGAAACTTGAAAAAAGCGTTTAAAAATTTAGAAAGGAGGGTGAACAATGCCAGTTAAATTTGACGATGGGAGATTGAGTTTTGAGACCGGACTAGATAATTCAGGTCTGAAAAAAGACGCAAAAAAGGCAGAGCAAATTCTTAGTGACCTGAGGAAAATGCAAGAAAGAAACGAAAGGGAGTTTATTGCTAAGATGCAGGGTATTAACGATAGCATCCAGAAGAGTTCTCAAGAATCCAGAAAGCAAATAAAAGGACTTGGGACAATAGCCGGAACACTTGGGGGAGCTTTGGCAGGTGCTTTTTCCGTTCAGTTGCTAATCCAATTTGAAAAGCAGTTAGCTAGAATTGTTGGTGAGTTCGAAAAAATGGAAGCCGTTTTAACCAATACATTGGGAAGTAAATCCGATGCGCAAGCGGCAATGGCTCAAATAGTCCAATTCGCAAGCCAAACACCTTTCCAGGTTGATCAGCTCACAGATTCTTTTGTAAAGCTAGCCAACCAAGGGTTTAAACCTACAGTTGATGAATTGAGGAACTTGGGAGACTTGGCCAGTAGTACCGGTAAGGACTTTGATCAATTGGCAGAGGCCATAATTGATGCCCAAGTAGGTGAATTTGAAAGGTTAAAGGAATTCGGGATCAGGGCCAGTAAAGAAGGTGATAATGTAACCTTCACTTTTAAGGGGGTTCAGGAGCAGGTTGAGTTCACAGAAAGCTCAATCAGAAAATACATACTAAGCTTAGGAGATGCAGAGGGAGTAAGTGGTGCCATGGCTGCTATATCTGATACAGTAGCGGGCAAAATTTCCAATCTAGATGACAATATTACTGTTCTAGCAAAAACAATTGGAGACAGGCAATCAGGGGTTTTCAAGACTTCATTAGATTGGTTAAATGAGTTCATATCATTGGCCACATTGGCAGTCAGCAGTACAAGTGAGATCCGCAACCAAATGCGCCTAGTTACTGGAGCTGCAGGATTCCAGCAAACGAATAAGGAAGTTGACGAGCTTATAAGCAAATTATCAAAAAGAATGGGGATGGAAGAGGCAATCAATAAAGCGGTTGACCTCACTATTAAATCCTATAGGGACCTTTCCGATAATATCGATGGGGACATTACATTTGGCAGATTGAACAAGCAAATCCATGAGCTGGAAAAGTACAGAAAACAATTGCTTTCTGGTTATTCCAATGGAGGTATTGAAACCTTAAATACGCTTAATAAGGAACTTGCGAATCTTCAAAAACAAAGATCGGAAATTGACATCACAAACACCGATGCACTCAATAAAAATCTTCAACAACAACTTAAGATCAAAAAGAAGATTGAAGCTGTTGACATCAAAGCGATCAAAAACCAAAAAAGCATTACCAAACAGATATCATATTTTTCAGATCGCCAATTTTTGGATCAAGCTGAAAAACTTAAGGGCAGTCTACTGGATCAAACCGAGACTTTCAATAAGTTCCAAGAAAACCTTGGTAAGGCAGGTCTTTCAACTATGGAGAATACAGGAGCAAAAGCTCTTGATCTTCAAAAAGAGTTTTACCAAAGCACAGCTATATTAACAGTTAGAGCGGCAAAAGTACTTCTCCAAAAAGCGGAAAATGAACTTGATTCCTCTACAATCACCAAAGAAAGAAAAGAAGAGCTAAAGCAGTTTATTAGGGATTTAAATAAGTTCCAGCTTGATGATATTTTCAAACTCGGTAATGCTCTTGGTAATTTAGGACAATCACTAATCCAACTTGGAGAATCTTCTCGATCAGCAGGGCTAGCCAATATTGGCGGTTTATTATCTGGACTTGCATCAGGGGTAAATGATGTATTGGTAGCGTTTGATAAAGAGGCTAGAGATTCAGATAAAATATTCGCTGGGGTTAATGGCCTGATCAAAGTAATTGACACTCTTTCCAGCGCAGCCGCCCAAAGAAAAAAAGCAGAAGAGGATTATTACAGATCGGTGATTGGCTTTCAACAAGATTATAATCTAAGTCTCCAGGAACAAATCAGGCTACAGTCGATTCTTGGTGAAAGTGCTTTCATAACCGATTATGAAGGGAGGATTAAAGACGGTTTAGCAGCCAGCGAAAACGCAATAAGCAACTATCAAAAAGCTATTGAAGCCCTTACGGGAGGAACTGTAAAGTCAGGTCAAAGGAATGCTATTGATTGGGGTAATGTAGGTCAATCTGCCGCAGGTGGAGCAGCTGCAGGAGCCGCAATAGGTTCTATTGTTCCTGTAATTGGTACAGCCATAGGCACCATATTTGGAGGAATTGCCGGTGCTATCGGAGGCTTATTCGGAGGCAAAAAGAAAGTTGATAATTATGTTCCCCTATTGCAGGAATACCCTGAGCTTGTCCAAGAAACATCCGAAGGGGTTTATGAAATCAACCGTGGATTAGCTGAATCTCTTATCCAAAACGATTTATTGAGCGATAGCACAAAAGAACTTGTCCAAGATGTTTTAGACTGGGGTGATGCTTTAGATGAGGCTAGGGAGCAAATAAAAGGTGTTATTTCTGATTTAGCAGGGTCACTAGGCAATGATTTAAGGGATGACCTTGTAGAATCGTTTAAAGCCGGTGAAGATGCAGCTAAAAAGATGGGAAAAACAGTATCTGAAGTGCTAGAAAACATCCTTTCGCAATTGTTGTTCAATAAAATCTTTGCGGACAACTTTGAACAACTAGAAAAGGATATGGCCGCAAGTATGGATATTGGAGGGGATCAATCTTGGACGGATGATCTAGCACGATTCTATAAAGGCTTTGCAGCAGAGCAGAAGGACTTTAATAAGCTATTAGAGGAAAACAGGAAACAATCTAAAGCATACGGATTTGATGTATTTGGGGCCTCACCCACCGCTAAACAGGGGCTAACTAGACAAGTGCAGTCACTAACAGAAGATACTGGCAAAGAATTATCAGGGCTTTTTAGAGGGTTTTACGATCTGCAAAAAAAGAATAACAATACTTTGTATACCCACATGAAACATGGAGTTGATCAGTTGATGGAGCTTCAAAGAATCGAGTACAATACTAAAATGAACATAGTCAAATGGGATCAGGCTATTCCCATATTTAGGCAAATTCAGGAAAACACCAAAGCGAGTAAAGGTAATAGAGACTTAGGTATAAACGACTAATATGCACATTTATAGGAATGGGGCTATCATAGCCTCCACACCCATAGACGAAAATACTGTGCTCACCTATCAGTTAATGGGTGAACATAAAGTAGCCTGTAACATAGTAAGGCAATCCCCACTTGAAATAAAAGTTGGTGATTATATTATGGTAAACGAGGAACGGTTTATCATGAATCAAGATCCAGTAGTTAAAAATGAGGCAAACTTCTACTACAATATTATATTCGAGGCTGAGATATACACCCTATACAATAAAATATTGATGGATGAGGGGTCAGCTATATTTACCTATTTTGGCACACCTGAAGAGTTTTTGACTTTATTAATCAATAACATAAATTCAATTGACAGTGACTGGACCTTAGGAGATGTGGAGGCCATGGAACCCAAATTTATATCCTTTCAGGGTGATAGCTGTAGGTCAGCATTAACCAGGATAGCGGAAACCTTCAAGCTCGAATATAAGGTAAAAAACAAAGAAATATCGCTAAGCAAATCAATAGGAGTAGATACACCTTATACATTCCAATATGGCAGGAATAACGGATTGTACTCGTTGACTAGGCGTTCTATTGATAACAACAACATAATAACTAGGCTTTATGCTTTTGGTAGCACCCGAAACCTTTCAGTAAACTATAGGGACGGCCAAAAGAACCTTGTATTTGAATCGAAGTATTTAGAGGCGAATACAGACCTCTATGGCGTTCGTGAAGGTATTGTAACCTTTGAGGATATTTACCCCAACAGAACAGGAGAAGTAACCTCCACAAGCGAAGAAACCAAGGTTATCGATACCTCCATTGACTTTGATATCAATGATTATTTGTTAGCTGGCCAGACTGCAAAGATCGTTTTCAAATCTGGAGCTTTGAGCGGATACGAGTTTGAAATCACCAATTATGATCATGGTACAAAAGAGATAACGTTCAACACCTTTACTGAGGCCAATGATTATGTTTTACCAAATGAAATCAGCAAGCCAGAGGTAGGTGATAAATATACCCTTATCGGTATTGATATGCCCCAAAGCTACATTGATGCAGCAGAGGCAAAGTTATTGGAGAAAGCTCAAGAAAGGTTAGTCCAGGTAAGTTCTCCAAGGGTAACGTATGAGCTCGAAATGGATCGTATCTATATCAGACAAAAGGGGCTGAAAAACAATATTTTCCCAGGTGACAGAATCAGGGTATTGGATGATAAATTGGGCATAGATCAAATGATAAGGATTAGTAGCGTGTCATACCCGTTAAAGCAACCCGATGTTATACAAGCCACAATATCCGATCAAGTAACTTATACTACCTCAGAGAGGATCATAAAAGAAACGGTCAACAATAAGAGCAAGATCAATATAGAAGAAAGCACTAGAGCGGAAGGTGATAGGCTGAACCTTCAAAAGATCAAAGCTATAAACGCTGAAATACTCAACCTGATTGTTAAGAACCTTCGTACCAATGAAACTGGGCAAAGGATTGAGATTTTGGAGGCTGAAAACTCACTCAAGTTCTATGATCAGGATGATGAGCTAGTGTTGCAGATTGATGATGATTTGGGCAACGATATAGATGGTAATCCTATCAGTGGATTAAGGGTGACCAATCCAGCAAACGGAAGGACAAGTTATATTTCAGCAGGGGGAATGTTTACTAATGCCGGATCAGTGCCTTTTATATCAGAGGCAGCAGGAAGTAAGACTAATGCAAGTATAGCAGGACTATTGTTTGATAGGAATACAGATCCTAATGGGATCAGTGCCGCCGTTGCTGGTTTGGACGGCACAAGCTCGGGAGATAGTGCCAGTTATGGAGGTTGGTTCAATAGTGTTTGGTTCGGAGGCATTCATTTGGCTATACGGTCGATAACCGCAGACCACACTATATTAAAGACAGATTCTTTTATAAGCTGTGATAATTCAACCGCCATAACCGTAACATTGCCATTAAGTCCAAGAAAAGGAGCAACATATTTTATAAGGCGAAATAATGCCAGTGGAGTTTCCATAGCTTCAGGATCCGCAAATATTAAAGACAACGGAACGCCTGTAAGTTCAATTGGTGTGCCCTCACAGGGGGATTTGGTAAGAATAACCTGGGAGGGGGGTTATTGGCTATTTAATAAGATGGGGTAAAAATATCTTAATTCGATTTTTTAGGTTCAATTCGGGGGAGAGGGTACTCATAAAGTGAGTGCCCTTCTTTTTATAATTGCAAAAATCTGGTTAACCGCAATCATATTGTTTTGTAATTGCAGATTGAAAGGCTTGATGAAGACGAAAGGGTGTCGGTTATAGTGGACACCCTTGGGGGGGGAATACTTAGATGAACGACGAACGACCTATGTTTAATATAGGTCGTCAAGGAGATTAGATGAAAAGAATACCGTCGTTTTAAACGACGGTATTAAAGGAAAAAGAAAGGAAATATCTAAATATAAAAAAGGTTAAAGAATAGGGGCTGTTTGTGAAATTATTTAAATGTTAGGCTTGTGTAGTGCGTTATAAATTAGGGGGGTAGGATTATTGGTGAGTTCTATTTAATTAGGAGGGGTTTGTAATATTTGAATTTTGATAATTAATACCCTATTTGTGGTATTTTTTTATAATGACAAATTGTCTAATATTGAAATTAAATTCTGTGATCTGTGTAATATTAAGGTCATAGATGTAGAATCAGGAATTTTAATTGAATAGTAAAAACTACTAAAAGAACATGGCAGGCCATAAATTAAAACTTAACTCCTACTCCATTAGGCTGAAAAAGTATAGAAAAAAAGATGTTGGAGATGTGTTGTTTGAAGAGTATTTTGACACATTTAGAACTGAAAGTGATGATTCAACTGTAAATTACAATATTCTTTTTAGAAGGTTTTTTGACGGTTTTGTTAAATCATTTAATTCGGAATATTTAGAGGATAAAGACAAAACAAAGGCTTTTACTATTTCAGATTCAGTAAATCATAGTCCTTCAAATTTTATAATAGATGGTTTCTTTGAAGGAGGTTTAACGGGAATAGAACAGTATGTTGAGAACAAAAAGAGGAGAGGAGAAAAAAAACCAATAAAAAAAGATGATGTATCTTCTCTTCCTTTTTATTTTTTGTTTTGGTTTCCCAGGGACACTAATTATGGCGTCGTTATGATTCAAAGCTATAATAATTCTACAATAAATTCTCTTATTAAAACTCATTTGAGACGTTATTTTAACATCAGTAAATTCACTTTTGATGAAGACATGTGTATTACTAAGAAAGATAAAGATGATTTTTTTAATCAGTCAAAAGTGCAAGAATTATCATTTTTAAATATAATGGAAACTACTAAAGATGGTGAATTTTCAACTTTACTTGGTGGTCATAAGAAATATAAGGTTGAAGTTAGGATTAAAAATATTGATGAAAATAGTAATGTGTTTTTCAGGAAGTATAAGGATTTAAAAAAATCTGTTAATGATTTGTTTGATTTGAGTATAGAAGATTCTAAGGTGATTGAAAGGCATGAGGCTAAGGCATATTATAAGACAGAAACATCTAGTTCTCATGCTGTAATTAGTGATCACAAGAATTTTATTCCATCTATGGTTCTAGATGAAAGTTTGAAAAAAGAAGATAGCCAAATACCAGATTTAGATAAAATTCGCGCTTATTGTCGCACTTACTTGAAGCAATTGCAGGTTGAAAATAAATACAATAGCAATTTTACATTTAAGTGATTATTTTTATGTAACAATATAAAAAGCTGTTCGTCTAGCAGATGAAATTCATTTTAATTGCAATGGATATTTTAAGCCAAAAATGGAAAATTGAATTTAAGATTTATTTATTGTTCCTGTTCTTGTTTTCGGTCACGATTTCTTTGTATTCAAAGATTGACACAGATATTATGGGGACTATTAGTTCCTTTGTGGGGTTGTTTAGTGGACTGATGTTTTCTTTTTCTTTTGTTCTTTTCGAAGCGTCAAAAAAAAAGAAGTCAGAATTAACCCATATTTTCAAGGAATTAAAGACAAACTATGTGAATTTTGTGAGTAAGCAAGAGCTTCCTGAAAGTGATTTGTACAATATTTCAGATGTTAATTACTTACTCAGATACATTGATTTTGCTAAAAATTCATTTAAGCTAATTGTTTGGCTAATTGTTGTTTCAATTTTGATTTTTATTGCAGTAATTTCTTTAGGATTTGCAATAGATCTTCCTTTTTTTCAGAAAATACAAGGTGTTTTGAACAAAACGGGAGTCTTTAGTTGTATATTCCGATTCATGTTGACCACCTGTTCCAGTGATGCTGACCACTTTTTTCCGATGATGTTGACCACCCCCCTTCTGGGTATCAACTTTTGTCGAAGGGTAAAATTCCGGTGATATTGACCACTGTCAATCCGGCCATGTTGACCACCACTTTAAGTGGTCAGAATGGCCAGAATGACATTATTGACCACCTTTAATTTTTCAGTTATCGTTTCCTTTACGGTTGATTTAAAACCAACCGTAAAGCATGGCAGGAAAAACGATAACCATGAGTAATCTCAAACAGATAATTCGCCACCGTGACAACGGAATGGCACTGCAGACCATCTCCAAAACCTTGGGAATTGCCCGGAACACGGTCAAGAAGTACCTTCAGCTGATTGATTCCAAAGGTTTTTCTTACGGAGAGCTTTTGTCCATGAATGACGAAGAGCTTGATGCCCTACTTTCTGATCCGGACCATGTTTCAGGGGAGCGGTACCAGGAGCTTATATCTTTTTTTCCCTATATGGAACCGGAGCTTAAACGGACCGGTGTGAACCGTTGGGTCCTGTGGGGAGAATACAGACAAAAACATCCTGACGGATACAGTTACTCACAGTTCTGTGAAAGCTTCAGGCAGTGGCGTACCGGTCTATCTGCCAGTATGAGAATTGAACATGTTCCGGGAGATAAATTCTATATAGACTTTACGGGTGATAGGCTGTCCATAGTAGATCCTGTAACAGGTGAACTCACTGATCTGGAAGTGTATGTTGCCACACTCGGAGCCAGTCAATACAGCTATGTAGAAGCCATTCCCTCCCAAAGAAAAGAAGACTTCATAGCAGCCACTGAAAATGCTTTACATTACCTGGGCGGTGTTCCCAGGGCCCTGGTGCCCGACAACCTCAAAAGCGCGGTCACCAAAGCCGACAAGTATGAACCGGCCATCAACCCCGATTTCCTGGACTTTGCCAACCATTACGGCTGTGTGGTCTTTCCGGCAAGGAGCAGGAAGCCGCAGGACAAGGCCTTGGTGGAAAAGACCGTCAGCATTGTCTACAGCAGGATATACGCCCCGCTCAGAAACAAAGTTTACCATGACATCAATACACTGAATGCGGATATACGGCACTACCTCAATATCCATAACAATACCCCTTTCCAGAAAAGACCGGAAACAAGGAAGGAGCTTTTCGACAGGGAAGAAAAGGGAACCCTGGCCCCCCTGCCTGCCGAAAGATATGAACTCAAACAGTTCAAGTATGCCACCGTCACTAAAACCTCCCACATATCCCTGAACCCTGAAAACCATTATTATTCTATTCCCTACAGGTATATCGGCAAAAAAGTCAAGGTTGTGTACTCAGCCAGTTACGTTTCTGTTTTCTACGATGGGGAAAGGATCGCTTTTCATAAAAGAAGCCTTAAGGAGCGCGGATACACTACGGTCCAGGACCATATGCCTTCAGCCCACAGGTTTGTAAGTGACTGGAACCCTGAATTCTTCCTGAACTGGGCAAAAGGGATACATCCTGAAGTCCGGCATTATTTACAGGTTATCCTCGACAGTTACCCGTATCCGGAACAGGCCTATAAAAGCTGTCTGGGGATTTTGGGATATGATAAAAAGGCAGGCAGGGAAAGGCTCATAAACGCAGTAATACGTGCCAAACACTACAACACTTATAATTATTCGGTCATCACCAGAATACTCAACAGCGGGATGGATTCAATCCCTTTAGATACTGAAAACAAGTCCGATAAATCAGTTGACCACGAAAACATAAGGGGAGCGGAAAGCTTCAGGTAATTATCAAACATATAACCGATCACACAATTATGACACAGAGCATCGCATTGAACCAGATGTCCAAAATGAAGTTTCACGGAATGATGGAAGCATACAAAACCATTCTGGACAGCAACAAACATCATGATCTCAATCCCGAAGAGCTTATAAACCATCTCTTGCAGGCAGAATGGGAAGAAAGAGAGAACAGGAAAATCAACAGACTGTACAAAACGGCAAAGTTCAGGTACAGTGCCACTGTTGAAGAGCTTGAGTTCTCTCCAAACCGGGGGCTGGATAAAATGCAGGTCCTCAGACTTGCTGATATGTCCTTTATTAAACGAAAAGAAAACATACTGATCACAGGAGCAACAGGGGCCGGCAAAAGCTACATTGCTTCGGCCCTGGGAAACCAAGCCTGTATGCAAGGGGTCAGAACCCAATATTATAATACCACCAAGCTGTTCCCGAAACTCAAAATGCTGAAAGCTGACGGCTCATATATCAAAGAGATAGCGAGAATAGAAAAACAGGATTTATTGATCCTGGATGACTTCGGCATTCAGCAACTGGATGAAATGGCAAGAATGGCCCTGCTTGAAATCATAGAAGACCGCCATGGAAGGGCTTCAACAATAGTGGTATCACAACTTCCGGTTACAAAATGGTTCGAAACCATAGGTGACAGTACCATAGCCGACGCTGTTCTCGACAGACTGGTGCACACCGCACACAGAATCGAGCTAAAAGGAGAATCAATGAGAAAAAAACAATAACTTTAACAGCCTCCAAACGGTAACTGAAAACCCTAATTGAAAGGGTGGTCAGGATGACCGGATTGGTGGTCAAGATCATCGGAATATACACTTTAGTTACTATTTTTTAAATGGAATTTATCTGTGGATAGTTTTTGTGTTGATTTACAAAGTATATCATTTTTACATTGAAGACCTCAAACTTAAATAGTGTAATGAAAGGAATAACTGTTCACTGTCCGCATTTCCCCAAATTAATCCCCTAAAAATAAAAACCGCTTCATAAATCAATTTGAAACGGGTTTTTGTAGACTCGTTAGGGTTGTCCATTTGGAATCGGGGCTGTTTTATCATTCAATTTATTATTTAAGGAAAATCAATTTTTAAACAAGTAAGTAATAGTCTGTTGTAATTATCGGAATTGCCAAATAAAAGTTTTTCTTTAACATACCGATAAATATTGGCAAATTGCAGTCTTATTTGAATGTGGTTTGCAATTTGTTTGCAAATAAGGAACTTTAAAACAATTTAACTTATTGACCTTTAGTAGGTTAATCGTATTAAAATGACTATACATAAAGAAGGAAGAAGTTTGCTTTTCTGGATGTTGGTGATTTTGACGGGTGTCAATTTTGCCATGCACCAGCTTTTGCCAGGACAGGATACTGTGCTGAACTTGATTCTATTGGCCAGTATTATCATTTATTTGCTGGTATTGCAGTTTTTCAGAAACCCAACTATCCCATTGCCGGATGATGAGAATTTAGTCTTTGCTCCAGCAGATGGTAAGGTAGTAGTGATAGAAGAAGCACAAGAAGATGAAGTGCTAAAAGAAAGGAGAAAACAAATCTCTATCTTTATGTCTCCTGTGAACGTACATGTTAATCGTTCTCCAATCAGTGGAATAGTCGATTACTTCGTTTATCATCCTGGGAAGTATATGGTTGCTTGGCATCCTAAGGCCAGCTATGAGAATGAGCGCACGACCATGGTGATCAAGCATGCCAAGTCGGATGTTAAATTATTGGTAAGGCAAATCGCGGGGGCTGTTGCTCGAAGAATCAAATATTATGTGAAGGAGGGAGACCCTTTGGTACAGGGAGGTGAATTTGGATTTATCAAATTCGGTTCCCGTGTCGATGTATTTGTTCCGCTTGATGCAGAAATCTTAGTGAATATCGATGATGTGACCAAGGGAGGGATTACGCCATTGGCCAGATTGAAATAAGCATTATCATCATTTAGGAAAACAAAAGGCTGTCTCAAAACAAGAGTTAAAAAAGTGGGACAGTCGATTTTAGCCAATAGAGGCCGATTTTCATTAATCGGCCTCTATTTTTTTTGACTCACAGTCAATTCAACTCTAGGTTCTTTGTTCTGAAGCGACAGTTTAAACTTGGGGGATCAGAGGGTTTTTGAACTTAAAAACGGCGTCAGCTCCTTCTTACCCGGCCATTTTTGCCAGGTTGTGGGCGATGGCAATCAATCCGGTTTCAATTGCTACTTTTTCGGCTCCTCTTAACATAAACCTTGCTCTCCCTTTGTTGTGTTTGAAGTCCGCAAATACCGGTTCCACATCGGTGGCCCGTTGCCTTCGTTTATGGACTCCCTGCTCAGAGGTGAGTCGTTGTTTTGCCCTTGTCTTCTGTTGCTGTAACCTGGTGTTTACCCTGAGGGTTTTGTTACCGGCCTCTGGTCTACAACTAGCAGCCAGTGGGCACCCCTGGCAATTTTTGGCTGCATAGTGCCGGTAATGCTGGACAAAACCGGTCGAGGTTTTTCCGGTACTTTCCCCACTGGGTTTCATCGCCTGTCCCATCGGACAGATGTAGTGATCTTTCTGTGGATCGTAATACAGGTTTTCCAGCAAGCCATGGACTTTCTTTGATTTGGATTCCTGACGGAGTTCTTTGTGGAAGGTGTTGTACTTGACGTAAGCTTCGATCCGGTTCTGCTCCAGAAAGCAATAGTTCTCTTCACTTCCGTATCCTGCATCTGCTGTACAACAGGAAGGGTAGAATCCGTAATACTGCTGTAGATGAGGCTTCAGGGTTAAGGTGTCATTGGGATTGGGATGCAGGGAATAGTTGACCACGAACCGTCCATGGGTGCTGAGTTGAAGGTTGTAGGCTGGTTTAAGTTGGCCATTTCTCATATGGTCTTCTTTCATCCTCATGAACGTGGCATCCGGATCGGTTTTGGAATAACTGTTCCGTCCAGCCAGTACTTCCTCTTTCTGGGCATATTCTTCCAATTTGGCAGGCCAGTTCTTTTGGGCATAACCCAACTTCTGTTTCACCTTCTTGTCAACGGCTTTCCCTTCCAGCGCCTGATTGATCTTTTCGATGGTCCGGGAAACTTTCTCTGCATTCGGATTCACAAAGTCGGGTTCTTCTGTCCCCAACTCAGCGGAGGCTACCGAACCGGCATAGTTCCAAAGTTCCTGAAGCTGGGAACTGATCCGTTCCTTGCTCTTCTTGATCGCCTTGCCCCAGACAAAGGTGTAGCGGTTGGCATTGGCTTCTATCTTGGTCCCATCGGTGTACACTTCTTTGATGTCCAAAAGTCCTTCTTCATGCAGCAACAGCACCACTTGGGCAAAAATATCACCAATCACATCTCGGAGACGTTCTGAACGGAACCGATTGATTGTATGGTGATCGGGACGCTGCATTCCGGCAAGCCACATGAACACAATGTTCTCCCGAACCGCTTTTTCAAGCTTGCGGGATGAATAACAGTTCTCTAAATATCCATAGACCAGGACCTTTAACAACATCTTGGGATGATAGCTGCTGGATCCGTTCTCTGAGTATCGACCATACACCTCACTCAGATCTATCCGCTCAATGATCTGGTGAACTACACGGCCTGGATGGTGGGCGGGAATCAATTCCTCCAAACTGGGAGGAAGAAACATCAGTTGGTTGGGATTGTAGTCTTTAAAAGCTACATTTAAGTCTTGTTTTTGCACACCTCAAAATAACATTTTTGAGTTAAACAAGAAAGGCTAGCCGAGAAATCGACTAGCCTTTTAAACTATCTACTTTTGAGACAGCCTCTTGTTTTTTAAAGGATTTACTTTTTCCCTTCTATGGTGTACCTTAAACCAAAATTTCCACGAAAGGCTATCAAGCCGTTGTATAGAGGAGTGGCCTCGAGTATCAAAGCGAGTTTGCGGTGGTTTTCAATAGGTTTAATGGCCAAAAGGACAGGTAATCCCACTCTAGCATCATCAAATTCATGATAGCCGGCCATCAATCCTCCAGAAAGATTGTACCAGTCAGATTGGATAAAATTGTACTGTCCAATGACTTCAGCTCCGAAAAACCGGTTGATAAACTCTCCTGCGAACAGACGGGCTTCCCCAAAGATCTTTTTTTCAGGGTCAGTTCCTACACCTAAGTAGGTCATGATGCTATTGGTGTACAAGCCCGCTGTTACTTGGGCCTTTGAAAGATGTGCAGTGAAAAAGAGAATAACTGCCAAAAAACTTAATTTTAAATAATTCATCTGAAAATGTGTTTATTATAAGATTTAGCGAAAATAATTCAACAAGTCCAATGCCCTAAATCTTATTCAAGCTATTTGAGAAAGTTTTAGTTGTTTAAATAATAAATCCCTTTTCCTTTTAGAGCATACATATCTGCCAATGCTGGGATATGCTGCAGCAATTCTTTGAAAGTGCCTTCCTGATCGTATATTACTTCGGGTTTCTCTTCTAAGAAGTGTAGGTAGACCTCGATCATTTTTTCGTGACTTTCGTAATTGGTCAAGACTCTTTTAGACAGTCGGTAATTGAGGTAGGGGCTGGCCAATGTGTTGCCGAGGTAAGGGCTGATATTATCGCCCAATACCAAGATTTTTTTGCCATCGTTTTTAGTGTCTTCATTTAGGGTGTAGTTCCAGTTTTTATTGGGCTGGCTTTTGTAGATGGCCCAGCTGTAACCAATCATTGGCACCAATAAAATAAATAGAAAAAACAGTAAGTTAAGCTGTTTTTTATTGCGGATGTACACGAAGATCTGGCTGATAAAATAGGTCATGCCGGGAAGAAAAACTACCATCTGATAAGGAGTGGTTCTATTGGCCAGGATGATGGATAGTGGTGCGACGATGGAAAATATAATCATCAATTGTTTTTGCTTCTGCTGATTGACCGTGATGCTTTTATTAACTGTGCCTACGAGGTAACCAAATACCGAAAAGGCAAGCGGTGCAGCTATAATGATGGCCAAGTCCAAAAAAGTGACATGGGGATAGCTCCCCCTTATTCTAGTGGCAAGAATAAATTCATTGATGAATTCTTGGAGACCTCCTATCCAAAAGAAATAAATGCAGCAAAGCAAAAAGGGCTGAAAATATCCAAACAGGGCTAGGAGCAATTGGTTGAATGAAAAACCACTTACAGAAATTCCAGTGATAATCAAAAAAGGCAAGAAGATGACCAGAGGGAAGTGAAAGCATGCTGCCAGTCCTCCGAAGATGCCTACCAATAAGACGGATTCAGTATTCTGTTCATTGATCAGTGTTTGGGAAAATAGTTGGCCCAAAGCAAGAACAATAAAAGTGCTTCCCAAAAGTGTAGGCGATAGTGTTAGAAAATCAAATGACAAATGAAACAAGATGACCATAACCAATCCAGGGATATAGCTGCTTTCCTCAAAAGCCCTGTATTGGGTCAGAAGACCATTTACATAATATACCTGAAAGAGGATAATTAAAGAGGCCAGTATTTTGTAGGTCCACCAAGACCTTCCAACCAATAGATCGATCGACCAGTAAGTATAAGCTGATAAGGGGCCAATATCATCAATAATGTCCACATATAGGAAATGTCCAGCACTCATCCTTTCCCCTATCAGCATCCATGATAACTCGGGTGATAGCAAGGGAATATCCATAAATAAATATGGAATGCTTAGGATGATCATCAGGAGGGCTATTCCTAGGATCCTAAAGGGGTCGTTGATTCTAAAAAAACTAAGCAAATATAATATCTGTTGTAGGTTGCGTATTCTGAACGTACGAAATTAAAGGTTAGTCATTTAATTCACTAAATTTGCAATGAAAATTATACAATATGGAAAGTAAGAGACAGCAAAAGTATTCAAAGTTGATTCAAAAGGAGCTTGGTGAGATATTTCAAAGGGAATCGCGTCCATTGGTGGGCAATGCCATGGTGACGGTGACCAGGGTACTGATGAGTCCGGATCTTGGTGTGGCTAAAATTAACCTTAGCTTTTTATTGGCCAATAAGGAAGAGTTATTTGACAAGATCAATGCCCATAAAAGCGAAATCCGTAAGCATCTGGGTAAGAGAATTGGAAAATCAGTACGTATAGTGCCTGAATTGGTGTTTTATCCAGATGATTCATCTGCCTACGCCCAGCATATGGACAAGATAATTGGAGATTTGGATATCCCTGAGGCTCCAGAGGAGGATGAAGAGGACTGATTATTCGCTAGAAATTATTAAATTTTAGTTTAAAGTACTATTGGATATTAATTGCGCTGATTAGAAATAAGTAAATTGTGAATCTCTCATTTTTCATTGCCTCCCGGTATTTCAGAAGTAAGAAGAAAAGGAATTTTATCAATGTCCTGTCCAGGATCGCCATGGTAGGCGTGGCAGTTGGAACCATGGCCTTGATCATTGTTCTTTCAGTATTTAATGGATTGGAGGATTTGATCCGAGGACTTTATGCGTCATTTGACGCAGAACTGGAAATTCAGGCAGTGAAGGGGAAGTCCTTTGTGAGCACAGCAGAATGGATGGATAGCCTTAGAGCAGTGGAAGGAGTGGAAGGTTTGGTAGAAGTGATAGAGGATAATGCCCTATTGAAGTACAGGGATGATCAATTGGTAGTGACCATGAAGGGCGTCTCTAATAATTTTTTGGATGAGGAGAGGTTTAGCCAGGGAGTGTTTAATGGGGAGATGAATTTGGGTACAGAACAGCGTCCAAAGGCTATTTTAGGAAGTGGGGTTGGCTATTTTCTTGGTGTTGACCCCAATAATCAATTTGAAAAGCTGAGAATGTACTACCCTAAAGCCCCTAGGGCAGGAACCATCGATCCTACTAAAATGTACAATTCCAATATGCTGGATTTTGCTGGTTTTTTTAGGGTGGAGAAGCAGTTTGATGATAATTATGTTTTGGTGCCGCTTACTTTTGCGAAGGACTTGATGGATTATGGGAATAAGCGCACCTCCTTGGAGGTGAAGGTGGCTGAGGGCTATGGGATACAGGAGGTGAAGGCTTCTTTAAAGGAGTTTTTGGGAGATGATTTTGCAGTAAAAGATACCGACGAACAGCATGCTAGCCTGTTAAGGGCTATTCGTATAGAAAAGCTTTTTGTCTTTATCACCCTTACTTTTATTCTTGCGGTTGCATCATTTAATATCTTTTTCTCCCTAAGTATGTTGGCTATTGAGAAGAAAAAAGATATTGCTGTAATGCTGGCCATGGGTGCTTCTACTAGTTTGATCAAAAAAATATATATCAAGCAAGGGGTGATTATTGCTTTTAGTGGAGCAATAGTAGGTTTGGTTTTGGGCTTTTTGGTTTGCTGGCTACAGGATCATTTTGGTTTGGTATCATTAGGGATTGCTTCTTCAGTAGTGGAAAACTATCCGGTGAAGATGATCTGGTCCGATTTTCTTTGGACTAGTCTGAGTGTGGTGATCATTACTTTTTTTGCCTCATATAGACCCGCCAGTATTGCTGCCAAGGTCAATACTTTGGAGAATTTGTAAAAACCCACGATCGGGCATCTATTCAAAGCTGGATCATGGGTTTTGTTGAGATTTAATTGATAAGGTTTACTGATAAGCAAAGGTTTTCTCAAATTCTAATTTGGCCATTTGATAGGAATTATTGTCTTGTCCTAAGATGACCATTTCATTTTTCGAAACTTGTTGGCATGCATCAGGTTTGGTCAGGATGTTAATGTTTTTAGAAAATGGAAGGGCTCTTTTGGTGATGGAACCATGCCAATCCAACTCCACCAGTGTGATCAATACCTCCTTTTTGATTGATTTTGGATTAAAGCGCACGGGTTTGCAAGTGCCTTCACAAAGGTTTTCTGGGTGATCGTTAAATACCAGGTAGATCTTATCGTGCATTATGGCCTGGGCAAATGAAGAAAAGAAGCTGAATCCACCTGAGGAAACTTGGTTTTTTTGAATTTCTTGGGTCCAAAGGATTTTGCCTTCCGGCGCGATACTGATGACGGCAATATTATTAAAGCTCATCCTGGATCCCGGGATATTGTTTCGGGGATTATTGCCTGAGGTGTAGGTTGCCTGTTCTCCCATAAGTACTGAGCTACCATCATTTCTGATAACCAAATCTTTAAGGGTGTAGGTGAAAATGCGTTGAGGATCGTTTTGCCTGCGATCATCCATTTCGTTTTGCTCAGGGGTAAATGCTTGAAAGTCTGAATGGCTGATTTTGCCATTCTCCGCTGATAAGGTAAGGAAATAGCTTCCTGTTTGGTCAGTATTGATTTGGTCAACATAAAATCCTGCACAAAGTAAATCTCCATTTGGTCTGCTGGCTATCTGCATTTTGCTTAGGAATTTGCCTTTTATTGCTGGCTGAATCAGCTGATGATCTTTTTCGTTTTTATTGATCTGTAAAATTTGATAGGCATAATCGGATGCCCAGAAAGAGTCGAGGTCATTTGCGTTTTTTACTGTTTTGGCCAGGATATAGGCATTTGCTTCGTTCGAAATATGATAATTCTCTATGCTGAATCGCCCCTTTTCGAAAGGACTGGATATTTCTTTTGTCCAGATCTCACTTAGGTCCTTGTCAAATACAGAAATAAGGAATTCCTGTACTGGTTTTTTGTCCACAGGCTTTGGAGAGCTTATCAATAGGTTTCGGCGGTTGGGAGATAATTTAAAATGGAATTCAGGGCTTTGATAGACAGGCATTCCTTTAAAACTCACTGATTGCAGATGGATGATTTCGTTTTCCAAAGAAAGGCTGTTCTTGTTGATTTTTTGCGCCATTAAAGTTTTGGACTTAGAACTTCTGTCTGTGATGCTGTAAAAGCAAAAGAGCTGGTTGTCTAGTTCTATTATGCCTTCGAAATAAGGTGCAGTTTCGGTATTGTCTACTTTTAATTCCCTGAACTTGGTGAGGACCATTTGGTCGTTATAATGTTCCAAAATGGGGAAGCTGTTTGCTGCCCTTATCTCATGTTTCAATTTTACTTTGGTCATGTAAATACCGCTTTCGTCGCTTCCGACGATTTGGCTGGGCATCATATTATTTTTGACATAATTTTGGTTTCCAAGTTTGAGATTTGCCATGGTTCCTGGAACCATTTGAGCATAAGAATTCATGCATAGGCACAGCCATGCTGTCAAAAGGGTAAATAAGAAATTTTTCATTTTGGGATCGGGTGATTAATTTTCAAATCTCACAAATTATAAATAAACAGTCAAGTTTTTGTATTATTTATAAAATGATCTTATTTTAAATTGTAATAAACCATGAGTATTTGAATTATTTTGTTATTCAATGTTTGGTGCACATGGTGGGTTGCCAAATTTCATTTTGGGCAGGTGATTGATGTTTTTAAACATATATATAACTAATTACGACAAAAAATGTTTTTTGGATTACATATAAATGCAAAATTGGTTTCATAATATCAGTGTAGAGGTAGTTCAATGTGGACCATTTCAATTGAACTTGCGGCTGTAGGCCTTGTGATAATTAAGGGAGAAAAAAGCTGAACATCATAAAGCAGGGTGTGAAGGTTACAAAAAATGATACAACCGGATTTTCGTTAAAGATTTTGTAAAATTTCCCTTTTTTCTTTTCTTTTTTCTATTAAAAGTTCTGATTATTAATTACTTTGCAAGCTAGTATATTTTAGAAAATTATTGCCTAATCAGTGATTTAGGTTGGTTGGATTGTTGAAAGTGTTATGAAAGTTTCTCCAGAGAAGCCATTTGAAATTGTTTATTCTCTTTTCAGTCACGAATACTTGGGAATCCTTTTTGAGTCCTTTGTTATACAATTGGACGATAAGGGTAGGCTTTCCTTTGCTTATCAGAATATAGCTTCACAAAATGCCCCTGAGTTTGGTAATGGACTGGATGAGGAAGACTATGAACTGATCAAGCTGATGGATAGCATGCAACATGATGCTATAGTCAAGCAATTCAATACCAAAAAGCTCAAGCCTAAAGAGTACCTGCGCAAGGTATATGATACTAATAGTGAGACTGCAGCGAATAAGGAGATTCGCAATATGATAGAAATCCGTCTGGAAGGATTGCGCGCCAATATTTTGGAGAAGATTAAAGGTAAGCGCCTTTTCGAAATGGGGAATGATGGCAACCCTATTTGGAAGGAAATCAATGTGATGCCTGATAAGGCTAGTGTGCTTTTCCACTTTAGAAGAAATGAAGATAATACCCATTATTTCCCTACCCTGAAATATGGTGAGGAAAAAATGGAGTGGCAGTATAGAGGTGGTTACCTGATTTGTGAAGAGCCTGCTTGGTTGGTGGTAAATGGCAATCTCTATAATTTTGAGAAGAATGTAGATGGCAAAAAACTGAAGCCATTTTTAAATAAAAAGTTTATAGTCATTCCTAAAAATGTAGAACGGTCTTATTATCAGAAGTTCATCACACAGCTAGTGGCGTCCTTTGATGTGTATGCAAAAGGATTTGACATAAAAGTTCAGCGGAGTAAGCCTGAGGCTTTGCTAAGCCTAAGCGACTTGCCCAGTGCTGGGGCAGGAACAGATTTGTTTGGGCAGGCACAGGAATCCGAAGAAGAAGATAGAATCGTTTTTGATCTCAAATTCCAGTATGGGAATTATTCCTTCCGCTCGGAAGAAAAGAAATCCAATAATGTGGAGTTGGAAGAGCAGGGGGATAATTATATTTTCCACAAAGTCATCCGGGATTTGGAGAAAGAAAAATCCTATGGAGATTATCTAAAGGATTTGGGACTGCCAGTTAGAGCTTCTCGATTCAGTTTGGGTAAATCCAAAGCTTTTGATTGGTTGAACTCCCACCGTGAGGCACTTGAAGGAATGGGAGTTAAGATCCTCCAAAACCAAAGTGGAAAAGGTAAGAAATACTTCATTGGTAATGCTTCCATAAAGGTAGAAATCAAGGAAAATATAGATTGGTTTGATGTAAACGCCATCATTCGCTTTGGTGAATTTGAAATACCTTTTAGTCAACTTAGAAAGTTATTGGTAAAGGGTAAGTCGGAGTTTGAGCTGCCTAATGGGGAAATAGCTGTGATTCCAGATTCGTGGTTTGTCAACTATTCTGAGATTTTTTCATTCCTTGAAAATGGTGAGCAACAACATGAACATATGAAGCTTAAAAAGCATCATATTGCGCTGGCCCAAGAATTACAAAAAGGTAACCTCATAGATCTTACGCTAAGCAGAAAATTGGAGAAGCTCAAGGATTTCTCTGAAATGGAATCTTATGATATTTCTCCTAATTTTAAAGGGACTTTGCGTCCTTACCAAAAGGCTGGTTACGATTGGTTGAGGTTCTTGAACGAATATAATTTTGGAGGCTGTTTGGCAGATGATATGGGTTTGGGTAAAACTGTGCAGACCTTGGCATTGCTGGCTCACGAAAAACAGCGAACTGAAGGGGCTACTTCCCTTTTGGTAATGCCTACTTCATTGATATACAACTGGGAATTAGAAGCCAAAAAGTTTACTCCTGACCTGAGAATCCTCGTCTATACAGGCTCCCAACGAATTAAAGACAGCAGCAGGTTCTCAAAATATGATTTGGTCCTGACTTCATATGGTATTACCCGTTTGGATGTGGATATCTTAAAAGATTTTTTCTTCAATTATATCATTTTGGACGAATCTCAGGCGATTAAAAATCCCGGGAGTATTATTTCCAAAGCGGTTAATCAATTGGTGTGTAGGCACAGGCTGATACTGACCGGTACTCCGGTAGAAAATGGGACCATGGATCTTTGGTCACAAATGAATTTTGTGAATCAAGGTCTTCTAGGGACGCAAGGGGTGTTTAAGAAGCAATTCCTGCAGCCCATAGAAAAGAAAAATGACATGGATAAGGCTGCTAAGCTGCATGCTATGATCAAGCCGTTTGTGCTTAGGAGACTGAAGACCCAAGTGGCTACAGATCTCCCAGAAAAGGTCATTAATGTAAAATATTCCAATATGACTTCTGAGCAGGAAAGGGCCTATGAGGAGGTGAAGGCGTATTACCGGGAGAAAATTGTCCAGGAAATGTCCATTCCAGGAATGAAAAGGCAAGCTTTTACACTTTTAAGGGGATTGACCCAGCTGCGGCAAATAGCCAATCACCCAAGGCTTACCGATCCTGCGTATACGGGAGATTCCGGTAAGATGGAAGATATTATCCATATGTTGGATTCTACTGCCAGAGAAGGTCATAAGGTTTTGGTATTTAGTCAGTTTGTAAAGCATCTTGCCATAGTGAAGGAGTATTTGGAAGCCAATCAGATTCCCTATGCTTATCTGGATGGCACCACTAAGGACAGGCAAGCTCAGGTAAATGCATTTCAGGAAAATGACAGGGTGAAGATTTTCCTGATATCGCTAAAAGCTGGCGGTGTAGGGCTCAATTTGACCAAGGCGGAGTATGTATTCCTCTTGGATCCATGGTGGAATCCTGCCGTGGAGGCTCAGGCAATTGACCGGGCACACAGAATTGGTCAGGAAAACAAAGTGATCATCTATAAATTTATCACCCATAATACGGTAGAAGAAAAAATCATGGCCCTGCAAGAAAGGAAAATGGCCCTCGCAGGAGAACTGATCAGTACGGAAGAAAGCTTTATGAAGAACCTTAACAAGGAGGACATTGAGGCCTTGTTAGCGTAAAACCTCAAAATTTAGATGAAGATTGCTTAGAAGGGAGCTTTGTTTGAAAATCTTCCAATAATAATGGTGGGAAACTAAAAAAGATATAATTTTAAAGCAGTATTTAGTCTTGTTTCCCTAATTTTTGATAAGTATGGAAAGTGCGATTTTGATCATACAGTGCAAGGACCAGAAAGGTATCGTGGCAGCTGTTTCCCAGTTCCTTTATTTCCACAATGGAAATGTAGAGGAAGTTGATCAGTATATAGATAATGAAACCGGTGATTTTTTTATGAGGGCTAAGTGGGAGCTGAGTACCTTTGCGATCAAAAAAGATCAAATTGAAAGAATTTTTTCAGAAACAGTAGGGACTAAGTTTGGCATGAACTTTACCTTGCATTTTACGGAACCTAAGCCAAAGATGGCAATCATGGTTTCACAGCATTCGCACTGTCTGTTTGACATTCTTTCGCGCTATTACTCGGGGCAGTTTCAGGTGGAGATTCCAATGGTGATTTCCAATCATGAAAAGTTAAAATCAGTGGTAGAGGCATTTGATATTCCTTTTTACCATTTTCCCATTACTAAGGAAAATAAGGCTGATCAAGAAGCAAGACAATTGGAATTAATGGCCGAAAAAGGTATTGATTTTGTGGTTTTGGCCAGGTATATGCAGATTTTAAGTCCTCAATTTATCGCACAATATCCCAATAAAATCATCAATATTCATCATTCGTTTTTGCCGGCTTTTGTAGGGGCCAAACCATATCATGCCGCGCATAAGCGAGGGGTGAAAATCATAGGGGCCACAGGGCATTATGTGACAGAGGAATTGGATGCTGGGCCTATTATTGAGCAGGATATTGCCCGAGTCAAACACCATAATACAGTGGAAGAACTGGTGCAAATCGGTCAAGATGTGGAGAAAGTAGTGCTGTCAAAAGCGATAAAATACCATATTGCCCAAAAAGTAATGGTCATGGGGAACAAGACCATTATATTTAATTAAAAAGTTTAGGCTGCCCGATAGGTTTCTGGTTTGATTGATTTTAGGTCATTGGCCAGTAATTCTTTATGGGACAGCCTTGATTATTTTTCCAAAAGATGTTGTTTAGTTGATTTTTTCTAACTCTACAGTAATATTCCCTTTATCATCATAAAAGACCAGTCTATTGGCAGTTTGACTGTATTTTTTGCTCATTTCTAGGGATGTTAAGTAAGCTTGTTCTATAAATCTTTCATCGCAAGGCTTGCTGTCTGCATACAGTGTTGAGAATTTTACCTTTTCCTCATTATAGACAGCTTGTCCTTTAAAATCATTGCAGATTGACGAGCCTGATACCTTTTTGTCTTCTCCGAATTTTAGGGTCATATCCGCAAGTTGTTCTCGGGTGGCTGGGGCTCCTTTGATAGATCTTACTTTCCAGTCATGGGCTCCAATATCAGTAGGACCACTACAAGAAAAAAATGTTAAGGATAGCAAGCAGATTAAGAATAGAACATTAAGGAACTTCATGTTTAAAGTTTTTTTGTGAACAAATTTTTTAATAAATCAGAAGAAACTATCTCTGATCAATTCAAAGATCGGCCAACTGATTTGTTATCAAACTCCACAAAAAGCATACGGAAAGCGCCATATTAGGAAAAAATGTACTGATATTTTTATTTATGGTTTAAGGGCTTTATCGATGGGATCAATAGACAATTTTTCTGGGGATGTCTTGAGGCAAGCGTGTCAAAAGTTCATAGTTGACTTGTTGGCTGGATTCACTGAAGGAGGCCACGGTTATTTCATTGCTTTTTTGCTTACCAATAATCACTACTTCATCGCCTTTCTTGACTTCTTTAAGGTCTGTCACGTCGACACATATAGAGTTCATAGTAACAGTGCCAACCACAGAGACGATTTTTCCGCAGATCAAGACCTTGCCCAGATTGGAAAGCATTCGGCTAAAACCATGGCCATAACCTACAGGAACCATGGCGACTAACATGTTTCTGGGAGCCATATAGGTGTTACCGTAGCCGATGAAATCACCTATTTCTACCCTTTTTAAGCTCATGATCTTGCTTTTCCAAGTGATCAGGCGCTTAAGCGGATTTTTCCTGTTGACCGCCAGTTGTTTGAATTTGCTCATATAGGTTTCTTGGCTGGGCCAAAAGCCATATTGGGCGATGCCTATTCTTACCATGTCCATGATGGTCTCTGGATAGCTTAAGCTGGCCGCTGAGCAGGCGGTGTGATGGGTTTCGAATTTAATTCCCTTACTGAGAAACCATTTTTTGAATTCATGGTATTTTTTGATTTGGTTTTGCACGCGTACATAATTGGCAATACTTTCTGCTCCTGCGTAATGGGTGCATAGTCCAGAGAGCTCTAGGAAAGCTTGGTTTTCTACTAGCATTTCTGCCAAAATTTCCTTTTCCTTCCATTCAAAACCAGTTCTGTGAAAGCCGGTTTCTACTTCTATATGGATTTTTGCCCGTATCTTTAGTCTTTTGGCCGTTTTGATGCTTGCCAATAACCTGTCAAACTCAAACACAAAAAATTCCACATTGTTTTTGATGGCCCATTCCAAGTCTTTGTTTTCAATCATGCCCATGATCATGATGGTACTGTTTTTTTGGGAGGAAGCAAATACTCGCTGTGCTTCATCCGTGCTAAAAGTGCTAAAATGCCTTATGCCAACAGATTCAGCGATAGGGATAATGTTTTCAATACCATGGCCGTAGGCATTGCCTTTCACTACAGAAGAGATGACGGTTTCAGTACCCAGTTGATTTTGAAGGAACTTAATGTTTCTTCGGTAGGCTGATTTACTGATTTCCAAATGGGAAGTATGTGGCATGGGGTGATGGCTTTACGCTGTTTAATGGTGAATTTGTTCTAGGATTTTTTCAAACATATTTATTCCAGTGGGGATGATCTTATCGGGGAAGTCATAATGGGCTTCATGGAGCCTAGGTTGATTTTTGCCTGATCCTAGGCCAAAGAGCAGTGTTTTGCTTTCTGAAGAGAATTGGCCAAAATCCTCCGACCATTTAAAAGGGCTTCTGATATGCTTGGTTTTCAACTCTAGTTTTTTTGCGGCCTCATTGGCGTAGTTCCAGGCTAGATCATCATTTATGGTACAAGCAAATTCCTCTGTATAAGAAATGCTTAGTTCCAGCTGGTATTCCTTAGCAATTAAACTGCAAAGCTGTTCCGCATAGTCTAAGAGTCTGCCCATATTTTGGTCGTCAATGGTGCGTAGGGTGGCGCGGATACTGGCTTTGCCTGGGCTGGTGCCAAAGGAAATTTCTCCCAGTTCTGCATGAATGACCGTGACCAAGGAGAATGAATCGATACTTTTGGTGATCAAGGGTAATCCTACGATGATTTTGGACATGGCTTGAGCCGGACTAATGCCGTCTTCTGGATGGGCCGCATGGGAAGTCCTGCCCTGTAGCTCAATGATCATACCTTTTGAAGCTGCAGTAAAGACACCTTTTTTGAGTATTATTTCATTTTCCGGTTCTCCGGGGAGGTTGTGTAGGGCAAATGAAAAATCTGATTTGATTTTATGGTATTTTGGATCCTGGAGTACTTTTTTTGCTCCATCTCCAGTTTCTTCAGCAGGTTGGAAAAGCAAGTTTATTTGCCCCTTTTTGGGTTTTTGAGCGGCTATAGACATACCCAATCCGGCTACTATGGCCATATGGCCATCATGTCCGCAACTGTGGGCGCAGTTTGGGACTTTACTTTTATGTTTGATATGCAGGCTTTCCTGTATGGGCAAGGCGTCCAATTCACAACGGATCAAAGTGCTGGGGCCATCTTCTTTGCCTTTAAAAATAAATGCCAGACCATGTCCTCCCAACTCTTCGATACATTCGTCTGGATTTAATGAACTAAAAAAATCCTTCACGCTTTTTGCGGTGGATTTTTCTTTTCCGGACAATTCAGGATGCTGATGGAGCTCCTTTCTAAAATTGACTAATTTTTGAAAATCTGCTTTTTTCATGCGCCTAAAAGTTTGTTGGATCCTTATCTGTGCCAAGATCATGCCGTTTGACACTAATTATCTATGTTTTCGTATTTATAGGAGGGTACACTTGTAATGGCTGGGAAATTATAGTTTGCATTTAAATTAGCTTAATTCTGGGTAATTCACAACCCCCCTTCTTGTATAGGCCTTTAGTTTAAAAGAGTGGTTTTTATGAAATTTTTGAGCTTGGAATCAGCTGCTTATATAAAACTTGAAAATGATAGATTATTTGGCTGAACTTATTTATATTCAATTTTGCTTTCTATCTACTAAAACTTTCATCCTATGAACGCAGAACAAAAAACAGCTCTTACCGACGAAATTGAAAAGTTAAAAGCATCATTGACTGGTGACATGTTTAGTGACATGGAAGTTCGTGACAAAATCCACAATCTTGAAATGCAGCTGAATGGAACTAAGCCTATGGATAGCCATTTTGATTGTATTGGATGCGGTAGTTAAACCATCGACAAACAGAAATTGAATGAGAGGCCCTTAATTGGGCTTTTTTTTGTCTAAATAATTTTGGTTCTTTTTTTTATGAACTAACAAAACCTTTTGTATATTTGCATCGTTTACTCCCTTAAATGTCAAAATATTGTATGAAGTTATCTGACAAAGAACAAGAAATAATTGAGCGAATTGGGGTCTTTTTTGAGAAGAAAGGACATCAACCCATATTGGGAAGAATTATGGGGCTTCTGTTGGTATTGGATAAAGCAGAGGCCACTTTTGATGAGATACAGGAATATTTGTCTGTCAGTAAAAGTGCCGTCAGCAATGCCCTTACACTCTTGCAGAGCCTTGATAGGGTAGAGTATACGACCAAACCAGGAGAGAGAAAAAGGTATTTTCGTTTGAAGGTCAGAAACTGGAGAAGGGATATGCAGGATGATATGAATGGTGTTTTTAGGATCAGTGCCCTATTAAAGGAAGTGATGGAAGTAAGGTCCAATTCCAATGTTGATTTTAATCATGTTATTACAGATTTTCAAAAGTTCATTGATTTCATGAAAGAAGAAATGCCAAAACTTATTGAAAAATATGATCGGCTTCACAGCTGATATATTTTTTGTTTTGTAAGTTCTTAAAACACAGAACAAAGTAATAATTAAGGAAATAACTATAATATAATAAAATGAAAAAACAGTATTTGATCGGTTTTTTAGCTGCTTTTATAGTCTCGGGGAGCGTATTTGCTCAGAACAAGTTTGAGGAGGGCGGTGTATTTACGCTCAAGGAATGTATTGACCTGGGCTTAAAGCACAATACCGAAATCAAAAAGGCCCAGCTGGATGAAGAAGCGGCAGATTTTCAGCGTAAGGAAATTACAGGTAGTGGTTTGCCACAGATAGATGCTTATGGGCAGTATAATAATTTCTTGGATGTATATCCGCAGGCGATTCCTGGTGGGGTATTGAACCCAGAATCCGATCCGAATGGAGTAGATGTGATCTCTTTTGGGGTGCCACAGAGCATGAAAGCTGGGTTTAAATTAAACCAGCTGGTATTCAGTCAATCCTATTTGGTTGGGCTAAAAGCAGCCAAAACTTCCGAAGAATTCTACAGACTGCTCACCAGAATGACCGAAGAGGACATTATTTATGATATTTCTTTGAACTATTATAATGTAATCGCCACCCAGCTTCAGATGGATAATCTTCAGGCCAACCATGATAAATTGAAGAAGCTTGAAGAAATCATCAAGGCCCAATATGAGAATGATCTGGCCAGAAAAGTGGATTATAACCGTGTGAAGGTCAATTTGACCACTTTGGAAACGCAGATGGACAATTTGGAGATTGTCACAGAACAAAGGACTAATTACTTGAAGCTGATGATGGGGATGCCAGTGGATCTCCCATTGGAACTGGCACCTTATAACTTTACGGACAAAGATTTGCCTTTGCAGGCCTTGCAATCCGACAGTGACTTGAGTGAGCGATATGACCTCCAAGTGCTGGATAAGCAATTGGAGCTTCATTCCTTGAATATCAAGAATATCAAATCGGGGTATTATCCAACCTTGGCGGCTTTTGCTGACGTAAATTACAATGCCTTCTCAAAGGAATTCGATTTTATTTCAGATAGCCATGTGTGGTATAGAGGAGCATTGATTGGCTTGCAATTGAATGTACCGATCTTTGACGGCTTTCAGAAGAAGAACAGAATTGCGCAGGCAAAAGTGGAATCAGAAAAGGTCAAATATGATCAGTTTATGGCCGAGCAATCAGCAGAGGCAGAATACCTCAATGCTATCAAGAAACTTGGGAATAGTATCAAAAGCTTGAAGGCCCAAGAGTCCAATTTGGAACTTTCAGAGACTGTGTTTGATGAAACGGCTCAATTGTACAGGGAAGGACTTTCCCCTTTGACCGATCTATTAGATGCAGAAACGTCGCTCAGAGAAGCCCGGTCCACTTATTATCAGCAGATTATCAGTGTTAAGACAGCAGAGGCTGATTTGTATAAATCAAAAGGGCAGATTGAAAAAATCATTAAATAATCAAACAAAGAACAAAAGAGGAGATTCCTCCAACCATATCATCTAAAGTCATGAAAAAACTTATAACACCATTAGTACTCATCATTATAGCTGCCTCGATTGGCTTTACACTTTTCAAAAACAAGCAAGAAATGGAGGTTAAGGCCGAGGAAGCGATGAAAATCAGTGAGTCTATTCCAGTAAAGACCACTAGGGTGAAAAAAGAGCCACATGAAATTGCTTTTTCATCCAATGGGACTTTTGAGCCTAGTCAGGAACTTTCTTTAAAATCCGAAGCCAATGGAAAGGTGGTGAAGATCTATAAGAAAAAAGGAGCTTTTGTAAATACTGGTGATATCATTGCCAAACTGGATGATGAGTTTATCCAACAGGAGTTGGCCATTGCAGAAATTAAACTTCAGCAGAATAAAAAGGATTTGGCGAGATATGAAAACTTGGCAGGTACTGAGGCCATCACAGAAAAGCAATTGGAAGAAATCCGTAATGCTACTAAAATGGCGGAAGCAGATGTCATCATGAAAAAGAAGCGGTTGGCCAATACCTTGATCAAAGCTCCCATTTCTGGCTATATCAATGAAGATTATACGGAAATAGGAACTCTGATGAGTCCTGGGATGAATGTGGTGGATATTGTAAATATCAGACCGTTGAAATTGAATGTCAATGTTTCTGAATTGGAAATAGCTCGTATCAATACAGGAGATACGGTTGATGTAAAGGTAGGTGTATTGCCTGAAAAAGAATTTAAGGGCAAAGTTTCATTTACCAGCAAAAAGGGAGACGCTTCCTTGAGGTATGAAGTGGAAATAGAGCTAGAGGAAGGCTCTGAGCATATCAAGCCAGGAATGTTTGCCTATGCTTCTTTCCAATATCCTGCTGAAGAGGCCATGTTGATCGATAGAAAGTCTTTGGTGGGCGGGGTGAAAAATCCTGAGGTTTTTGTAGTCGAGAACGGCAAGGCAAAACTTAAAAAAGTGAAGTTGGCACAAGTAGGGGAAAACAAACTGGTAGTGCTTGAAGGATTGAAGGAAGGAGAAAAATTAGTGACTTCAGGACTGATCAATTTACGTGATGGAATTCCTGTGACAGAACTATAAGTTAAAAAATCAAGGAAATGCAAATAACGAAAGTATCCATAAAAAGGTCCACCATTGTAGTGGTGCTGTTCACTATTTTGACATTGTTAGGACTATTTTCCTACAGTCAAATGTCCTATGAACTTTTGCCGAAGTTCTCATCGAATGTAGTAACGGTTTCTACGCTTTATCCAGGGGCTGCCCCTTCTGAGGTGGAAAATTCAGTGACTAGAAAATTGGAAGATGCCTTGGCCTCTTTGGAGGGGATTGATGTGATGAAGTCCACTTCTTTGGAAAGTTTCTCCATTATAACCATTGAGTTGGATGATGATGTGGATGTAGATATTATACTACAGGATGCCCAAAGAAAAATTGATGCGGTATTGGGCGATCTTCCAGATGATGCAGATCCTCCATCGCTAGGAAAATTCAGTTTGGACGATATGCCTATTATGCAAATGGGAGCCTATTCTTCCCTTAGTTCGACAGAATTCTATGATCTGATGGATCAACGGATCCAACCTACTTTGGCACAAATCGATGGAGTCGCGCAAGTTAACCTTTTGGGAGGTACGGAAAGGGAAATTAAGGTCAATTTGGATTTGAACAAAATGGAGGCCTACGGGATTTCTCCCTTGCAGGTCAATCAAGCAATTGCACAGGCCAATCTTGATTTCCCGACTGGGAAATTGAAAAGTGATGAGGAGCAAATTCTGATTCGATTAGCCGGAAAATTCAAATCTGTAACTGAAATTGGGGATTTGATTGTCAGCTATACCGATGGATCACCTATAAAAATCCAAGATATCGCTGAGGTAGTGGATTCACAGAAGGACGATGAAGTGCTCAGTAGGCTGAATGGAAATACGGCCATTGGGTTAAGTATTCAGAAGCAATCAGACGCCAATGCTGTGGATGTGGCAGAAAAGGTGAATAAAGCTTTGGCCCAATTGGAGACTACTTACCAGTCTCAGGATTTGAAATTTGAGATTTCACAGGATTCTTCAGAGTTTACCTTGGAAGCGGCTAATGCCGTTATCCATGATTTGATCATCGCAGTGGTCTTGGTGGCAGTGATCATGTTGCTGTTCTTGCATAGTTTTAGGAATGCGATTATTGTGATGATTGCGGTACCGGCTTCCATCATCGCTACCTTTACAGTGATGTATATGGCAGGATTTACTCTCAATTTGATGAGTTTATTGGCTTTATCGCTGGTAGTGGGGATCTTGGTGGATGATGCCATTGTGGTGATTGAGAATATTTATCGTCATATGGAAAAGGGAAAATCCGCGATTCAGGCGTCCTATGATGGCATTCGGGAGATCGGAGGTACTGTAACTTCTATTACTTTAGTAATTGTAGTAGTGTTTGTGCCGCTTTCATTGACAGGAGGGATGATTTCGGGGATTTTGACCCAATTCAGTATTACGGTGGCTGTCGCAACGCTAATGAGTTTATTGGTGGCGTTTACCTTGATTCCGCTGCTGACCTCTAGATTTTCCAAATTGGAACATATCAACCCCAAAAGCATTTTTGGAAGGATTGTAAATGGATTTGAAAAAATGCTGGATGGAGTGATTGCTTGGTTGACAGGAATTCTGAAATGGTCATTCAACCACAAGATCATTACTTTGGTGGTCACTTTTGTATTGTTTATCTCTTCCTTTTTATTGGTAAGTAATGGGTTTATAGGAAGTGAGTTTGTGAGCCAAGGTGATAAGGGTGAGTTCATCATGCGCCTGGAATTACCAAAATCTGCCACTTTGGAAGAGACCAACTTTACCACTAGGGAAGTAGAAAATTTCATGATGAAATATCCTGAGGTGACTGATGTGTTTACTACAGTAGGCCAAACTTCAGGAACGATCGGTAATCAGGCTGCACCCTATGCTGCTGAAATTACTGTAAAAATGGTGGGGCCGGAGAGCAGAACCATGACGGCTCCTGAATTTTCTAAGGAAATGGAAATTGCTTTAGAGGAGAATATTGTAGGAGCTGAATTTACAGCCGTGCCTATCAGTATTATGGGTTCTGCCAATGATGCGCCCATTCAGGTCGTTGTTTCGGGTCCGGACTTGGCGGTGTTGAAAGAATTTTCAGATCAAGTAATGGCCAAGATGCAAGAGATTCCAGGAACAAGAAAAGTAGAAACTTCCATGGAAGACGGAAACCCTGAGATTCGTGTAGAGGTAGACAGGGTCAAAATGGCTGATCTTGGATTAGACATGGCCATGGTCGGCGGCACCATGCAGGTGGCCTTTAATGGCAACACGGATACTAAATTCAGAGATGGTGATTATGAATATGATATCAATATCCGAATGGATGAATTTGATAGAAAATCCGTATCAGATATAGAAAACCTGGCATTTGTTAATAAGCGAGGGGAATCCATTCTTCTGAAGCAATTTGCTCAAACAATTCCTTCAGAAGGTCCTAGTAAGTTACAAAGGCAGGATAGGATCAGTTCTGTAACCATCCAATCTCAGGTTTCAGGTAGACCGACAGGGACAGTGGGCACAGAGGTGAAGGAATTGATCAGTAAGATGGAATTGCCAAAAGAGGTTTCTGTGTCTTTTGATGGAGATCTGAAGAGGCAGGAAGATGGCTTTGGTAGTTTGGGGATTGCCTTGCTGGCGTCTATACTCCTGATTTATTTGATAATGGTAGCTCTATACGATAATTACGTATATCCATTCGTAGTGATGTTTTCCTTGCCATTGGCGATCATTGGAGCACTGTTAGCTTTGGCATTGTCTGGATCTTCATTAAGCATTTTCAGTATTCTTGGGCTGATCATGCTGATGGGTTTGGTGGCGAAAAATGCGATTATGTTGGTGGACTTTACCAACCAATTAAAGGATGCGGGTATGGAGGTGAAGTCAGCTCTGTTCAAGGCCGTTGAGATTCGTTTTCGACCGATTCTAATGACCACATTGGCGATGGTGTTCGGGATGTTGCCGATCGCATTGGCTGCTGGAGCAGGTGCTGAGTGGAAAAATGGTTTGGCCTGGGCATTGATCGGTGGCTTGGTTTCTTCTATGTTCCTTACGATGGTGGTGGTACCAGTGATCTACTATATATTCGACAGAATCTTGGCGAAATTTGGTAGAGATAAGAAAAAGGAAATTCATATTGAGGAGGCTGAGCTTAATGAATCGGAATCAGAGGTGGCTGAATATGTTTATTAATTGTGTGTGAATGGGCATGTACGGAAGTTGATCTGAATAAGTTGTTTGTTGAATACTGAAGTAGATTAATTTTCCGTGCAGCCCTTTTTACTAAGGGTAAGGATGCATTAAGGTGTCTTCTTACTGAGTTGATTTACAAAACATTGAGACATAAATGGTTTTTGTCTCGTCTTAAAAATAAAAAGCTATGAAAACCAATAATTACTCCAAGCTCAAAACTATCATTCAAGTGATGGGAAAATATGGCATAGCCCCGATCTCAAAACAAAAGCGATCCAATTTTGTGGAAGATATGGGCTTTGATAAGGTGTTCCTTGATGGCCTTATTTATGATGTGGAAGATGCTTTAAAGGTGGAGTTACAGGAGGATGTGGCCCGGTCTTTAAGAAGTCCAGCGGAATTGATCAATCATATGCTTCAGTACCAAAATTGAAGACTTGATTTAATGAAAAGTAAAATACTTTTTGTCAAAATCAGTTGATAGCTATAGGCGAATAGAATAACTAAAGTAGCAGTAAATGCTGTAAGATACTTAGTTTCATCGGCCAAATACTGTCTGAAAATATTGTTAAAGCGCGCCATTTCTTTCAAGAGAAATGGCGCGCTGTTTTTTTTTATTCATAATTCATTGGATCATGGTGCAGATTGAGGGGGAGTTCATTGACTTAAATAAATCGGTATATTTATTGTCCTTATGGCCTAATTTTTGTATTTTTGATAGTGCGGCTTTGAATTAATCATGATTGGGTTAATGATGTTTTACTCATGTCTTAATTGATTGTCGAATACGAGAATGGAAGGCCCAAGTTGATATTATAAACTTTTAAATCGGTAGAAATGGGGCTTTGTAAATGCAATATAAAATATATACCCATGATGAAGAGTATTAGAATAGTATTGGTTTTGTTTGCTTTGTTGGGAAAGAACTGCTTTGCACAAGAAGCAGAAATCCCTTGGGAGGATTTAAGAAAAGAATATGAATTTCCAGCTTGGTACACTGAAGCAAGGTTTGGCATATGGGTACACTGGGGAGCTCAAACCGCGCCATTGCAAGGCGGAGGCTGGTATGCCCGTCATATGTACCAACAAGATGTGGGCAATCAGGTTTGGGGAAAAAATGCATATCCCTATCATAATAAAACTTATGGTCATCCATCTGAAATAGGCTACAAGGATGTGTTGAATGAATGGAAAGCGGAGCGTTTGGATACTGATGCTTTGATCAGTTATTTCAAAAGTCTGGGAGCAAAATATTTCGTTGCACTGGCCAATCACCATGATCATTTTGATAATTTTAATTCCACTTATCACCCTTGGAATTCTGTTAATGTAGGACCAAAACGGGATATTATTAAAGAATTTGAGCTTTCCTGTAAGAAATATGATATTCCTTATGGTGTTAGTTCACATGATGACAGGTTTCTTTCATGGTGGCTTCCGGCTTTTGGTTCGGATACCTCAGGTATTTATAAAGGGAAACCATATGATGGCTATATGACCTTAGAAGACGGAAAGGGAAAATGGTGGGAAGGATTGAACCCCGCCGATTTATACGGCTTGCCGCCTGAAAAACGAACTGCTGAATATGTAGAGCGTGTCAAAAAGAATTGGACGCTAAGGCATAAGGAGCTGGTGACGAAATATGATATTGATTTGCTTTGGTTTGATGGTTATGGTTTCCCCTATGATGAGTTTGGTAAGGAAGTTTGCGAGGCTTTCTTTAATCACAGATTGGAAGAAAATGGGACAGTTGATGCTGTGATTGCAGGGAAAATCAGTGGGGAATCCATGGTGGTAAAAGATATTGAACGTGGTGGAGCTGATGAGATCTTATCCTATCCATGGCAAGGTATCACTACTCTCCGCACATGGTTCTATAAAGAGGATCCTGAGAAAATGGATTACCAGCAAAATGCCAGAACCATCATAGAGATTTTGGCAGATTATATGAGTAAAAACGGGAACCTCTTGCTGAATGTGGAGTTGTTGGCGGATGGGACTATCCCGCCAGAACAAAAGGTGATGCTTGATAAGATCGGTGCTTGGGTCAATCTCAACAGTGAGGCCATTTATGCGAGTAAACCATGGCTTGTTTATGGGGATAATTTGAATTCATACCTTAAGGCTGGGGATTTGGGAGTCACAGAGACTGATATCAAAGCCTTGGAAGAGCAGAAAAAGTCCACCCATTTTAATGAAAGAACGATTAATAGCCCTGCTTATGGACATGATGAAGTAAGGTTTGTTACAAAAGGAGAGACCCTTTATGTCATTGTATTAAATCCAAAATCTGGTGATATTGAATTGCCTGCTTTGGGGTTGAGATCTCCTCATAAGGTCGGAAAGATAACAGCTATCAAGATGATTGGGGCTAATGATAAGATCAGTTACAGTCAATTGGATGAAAAGCTGGTGCTTAACGTTCCATCCAAAAGACCAAACGATCTTGCCACAGTCTTTAAATTGGAGGGGGCACTCTAAGCTCCATAAGGTCATAAAGCAGTCTCTAATAATGGCTTTATGACCTTTTTATAGTTATTTTTGATTGAGTGTAAGTTTTTGAGTGTGGTGTTAAGTCCCAAAGAAATACGGTTATTTTTTCACTTAAAATTTTGATTGGGCAATTGATTATATGCTAGGTCATTGCTTTTTATTATAGTCCAGGTCCAGTTGTCATCTGGCAATGCCCATGTAACTTCGCAAACTACGGGAATATTTATTCCGTTGATGGATCCAGTTTGGTTTGAAGTTACCGGCCATTCAGTGGGCCGCTCATCATCTTTTTCTTTGAATCTCAAGCAACTGAATTTTTCAAAATGACCATCTTTGTCAAGATGGAAAACCCTGGATGCTTTTGAGTCTTGACTGTTTACCCCGCATTATGCATTAGCCTATCTATTACGACCTGAAACTACTTTAAAATCAGTCGCTTCGCTGCTGTTTTCGATTTCACCATAGCGATGCTATGATTCAATCTCCAAACAGCCTGATTTTCTTGTAGTTTCAGTTCTCATAACGATTCCTAATGTATAATGCGGGTTTATGGTGGCTTTGGCGGTATTTTGGTTGATGGGTTACCAAGAAATAAAGGGTTGTAAGGCAGCAGATCGAAACCAGACCATTTCTACCAGAAACCATGATAAGAATCATCATAAAGAGTTTTGGTATTAAATTCTTGAATACAGCGCGAATAGAATAAGTAAATTGTTAACTTTTAAAGAGGCTTTATTGAGTCAAAGCCAAATAGTATCTATTAAAGCAAATATTGGTTTAATTGTCCTTTTTTGGTAGTTTATTAAGAGTATTGTATTATTTAATATGTGTATCCGTTTTACTGCACGTATGGGTAAGTGCCCGCAATAACGAGCCTTTCAAAGAGTCCTTTGCCAAAATATCTTCGGTTCAATCTGTAAACAAATTCATTTAAATAGTTCTGTAAATATTTATAAGTTATCATGTGATATACCCCCAACAGCGTTCTTTTAAGATTACTGATTGCTTTGTGTACCCATTTTAAGGTGTCGTTTACGGACTCCTTTCCCGATGGAACGGCCAAATGGGTGGCCACCACTTCCTCTATTTTCGAGTAGGCCGTGTTCTTGTCTGTAAACAGTACCACATCCCCTCCGGTATTGGCCCGGATAAAGGCATTGACACTCTCGCAGTCCACTTTGTCCATGACCCTCATTTTGAAATAGCCACAGCGCTTTGTTTTCTGCCCGGAATCCAGGTCTTCCAAGGGTACCGATTCGGCCGCCACCGCTACTGCGGTCTGTTTCTGGCTGCCTTTTCCACGTTTAAGCTGACCCAAGATCTGGTTCTCCTGTACGGTTTCCATATAACACTCGTCATATTCAATCATGTCACTGAGGATATAAAGCTCATCTCGTTGTCCCATGGCTGACCGTATCCTGTGCATCAGACGGAAAGTGGTCTCATATCGGCTAAGCCCCAGTTGCCGCTGGAGCTCAAGGCAGGAAAACCCTTTCTTGGTCGCCGACATAAACAGCATGGCCAACAGCCAGATACGGAGCGGAAGCTTGCTGTTTTCCATTACCGTCCCTGATTTAAGAGAAGAACGTCTCCGACAACTGCTGCATTCGAAAAACCTGCCGTTGGCAAACCAATAGTGTCGGGTTATCTTCTCACAGTTTTTGCACCGTATACCGCTTTTCTCACGGTATTTCTTGATGTATTGTTCACAACTTTCCTCATCTGGGAAATGGCCCGTAAATTCTATAAGGTTCATAGCTTTTCTTGTTTTTATGCAAGAAAACAACTATCCTGATACCTTGAAATTTAATGACACGTATTGTCATATTTTATTACGTGCACTCTTACGGATACACATATTATTTAATGCTTAGTTTAAATTAGATGAAGAAAAGTATGACAATACCTTATTTTACTAGGTTTTTTTCTGTTTCTATAATGCTGGTTTTTGTAGAACTAGCCCTTCTGCCTAGCTTGTCCATGGCCCAATAAACAGATAGTACACAATCTAAGGGAGAGTATCCTTATGTTTTGCCCTTTTTGGGGAAGAAGGCCTACGAAAGGGGCTATGAGTTGCCCTTGCCATTTGGACTAAATGTGGGTACCATTTTTAATCGACAAGGACTGGTGTTAGATGATTTTGAGATGGCCATTGCTGATCCTAATAGCCCAGAAGCTGACTTAACCTATAGGGACTTGTCCGGCATCCTTGATTTTGGGCCATCTGAGGGGAGAATTAATACTTTGAATATTCGGGGAGATGCTTTTATTCTTCCATTTTTAGCAGTAGGTGGTTATTATGGAAGGGTATGGGGAGAGCAAAGCATTAGTTTTAGTGTCGTAGGGAGCGATTATTTTAAAAGTACCACAGATATCAAAGGCCAGTATTATGGTTTAAGTTTATTGGGGCTTATTCCCCTTGGACCTGTCGTCTTAAGTGCAGATTATTCATGGTCTTGGACCACCAACAAAAATTTGGATAAGCCAGTACTCGTGAAGGTTAGCGGTTTAAGGTTGATTAGAAGGATATTGACCAATAAGGAAAACAGGTATTTTGCCGTTTGGGCAGGGGTACAATTCCAAAACCTGGATAACCGGAGTTCGGGTAATATCCGCTTGGATGAGGCTTTGGGGATTAGCGAAGAGGATAAAATGCGTTTAGAGGATCATTGGGAAATGTATACCAACAACGAGGTGCCCAATGGTAGAGGTGAATATTGGAGTGATTTGACCTTGGCCCAGCGTCTTGCCCAGCAGGCGGCCTATGATTTGGTCAAAGGTGTAGCTGATGATAATGTCTTTTATAAGTTCAACAAAAGACTGGAGTATGATTACAGCATGTTGTTGGGCTTGAATTACCAACATAATGCCAAGTGGCAGTTCAGGTCTGAATATGGCTTTTTGAAGACCAAGCAGCAACTGATGATCATGGCGACTTATAGATTTGGCTTGTAAGGCAGGCTATTGCTCTTTAGGAGCAGGTATTAGGTATTGCCCGTCTTTAGACCATTAAATAAAAAAAGAATAGGATGTCTTCTAAAATGAATGGAAGTCATCCTATTTTTCTCAATACCATTTACTTTTTATTCAGAGCACCTGCCATTAAGCATATCCTCTAAGCTGGGATTGTATTTGTTTTGACGGGCTATAAATGAGGTTGATTCACTATTGTCTTTTAGGAAGTCGGTCAAGCTACAGAAATCACTAAGGGAATCATTGGAATCGATTCTCAGATCTGATGAGGAAGTGATTGAGCTGAGTTGGGTAATGTCTGTCAAGTTAATATTGTTGCCAATTAATAACTGTGGTACCTCCTTCAGTGTGTTAAGACCATTGAGGTTATGTAGGGATCTGTTATCAAAAATGAAAAGTTGGATATTGATTTTTGATAGGCTATTGAGCCCCTCTAAATTTTCCATTGCATCATTATTGTATAATCTAAATGATTTCTCTATCGATTCTAAATTATCCAGGCCATGTAGACTTTCCAGTGCAGGATTGTTTTCAATTTCTAAAAACTCAAGCGTTTTGAGTTTCTCCAGACCTTCCAGTGACTTTAGCTGACTATTTGATTTGATGAAAATCCCCTTTACACTTTCTAGGTTTTTGAGTTGGTGGAGATCTGCAATGTCGTAAGTGTTGTTGATGGTAAGGTTGCCGTTGATGGTCTTATAGGCCTGTATTTCCGGATTTTCTAAATCAGTCGCCGAATAAATCGTTAAATTACCTTCCAAGTGGCTGGGAAGTTCAATGTTTTCCTTTTCATCACAGGCAAAAAGACAAATGCTGATGGCGATTAGAAGAAGCTTTTTCATGGTTGATTTAATCTTAAAGGTATTTTGCTTTTGGGTTGGTTTATTTTAATTGGAATCAAAAAAGACTACTGGAGCAAAGTTTATTTTGTTCAAACGACAAGCTGAGGATATAAAACTAACTAATGTTAGGTTTTTTGCAAAAAAATAGTCCAGCTGGTGTGCTGTGATTTTGATGAGTAAAAAGTCATTTGATTGAAAATCAGTATGAAATGAAAGGTCTTTTAAGTCTTCATTTAATGTTCATTCGGATTTACGGTAATTCTTTATTCCTTTTCAAAATGAAATAGATGAAATTTTAAAATTATCTGGCGTCTTCATCTTTAAATAAAGCTATTGTATAATCCAATAACTCTTTTCCCCCGGGAGTACCATGTCCCGGGATAATTATTTCAGCTTTTTCATATTGTTGTTTTATTGTGCTCACGGTTGTGGGCCATTCCACGGTATTGGCGTCTTCCAGGTTCCCTTTTCCGGCCCGCAGCTCCTTGATCAGGCAACCCCCAAAAAGTACATTTTCCTGGGGGAAATAACTGATGATATTGTCCTTGGTATGTCCTTCTCCTAGAAATTCATTGATCAATTCAGTTTTTCCAATTTTTAATTGGAGGATTCCCTCAAATCCATGCTGGGGGAAGATTTTATGGTTTTCTTTTGCTAGGTCAATTGTTCGTCTATTTGCATAGGAAGGGATGTCCTGACGATGGAATTCACCCAAACCACCAATACAGTCTGTGTGAAAATGTGTTGCAACAACTCCAATTGGTTGGCATTTAAGGCTTGTTTTTATCCAATCGATCAATTCCTTCGAGTCGCCTTCTGTCACTGGTGTGTCCACGATCAAAGCTTCTCCATGATCAATGACAATGAGTCCGTTACAGGGCACTTTTCCAAAATCGGTGGTTTCCAGATAGGAGACATGTAAAAAGCTGTTGGGGCTAAGCTGTTTGATGGACAGTGATTCACTTTCGTATATGAATTCAGGCTTTTCGGAATTGCAGGCCAATGTAACGAGCAATATGAACAATAATAAATTGACTTTCATTTTGATGAATGGGGATAATCTTGATGGCAGAAAAGTTGAAGCGGATGACTATAGTTCCCTTCAAGCTATTTGACAAAAATACCGAAAAACGGCTCCTCTTTAATTATAAATATAAGCAATTTATTTGTGGTGTGCCCGTTTTTGTTTTTACCTGCATTATTGAGCAACTTTGTGCTTCTCTAAATGACAGTGTTTATGCCCCGATATTTTGTGATATACAAGCCTTTTGGCATTTTGAGTCAGTTTAGCGGCGAACAAGATACCTTGAAGGCCGTCGCGGATTTTCCTAAGGAGGTGTATCCTGTCGGTAGATTGGATAAAGACAGTGAGGGACTGTTATTGATCACGGATGATAAAGCGCTAAATCATTATTTGCTCAATCCCCAGTTTGGTCACAAACGTTGTTATTTGGCGCAGGTGGAGGGTAAGCCGGATGAGAAAGCTTTACAGCAATTGGAGAAAGGAGTGGGGATTAAAGTGGAAGGAAAAGTATACCATACCAAGCCTGCAAAGGCGACATTAAAAATAAATGCGCCTGAATTACCCGAAAGAGACCCACCAATTCGTTATCGTAAGAGCGTATCAGATTCTTGGTTGACCTTGACCTTGACCGAAGGTAAAAATAGGCAGGTTCGTAAAATGACCGCAGCAGTAGGGTATCCTACGCTTAGGTTGGTCAGGTGGTCCATGGAGAATTTGAATATTCAGGGCTTTGAAGTGGGGGAAGTGAGGGAGTTTGAGCAGACAGAAATTTACCGGCTTTTGAAGGTGGACCAAGGGAAGTTGGTAGCGAAAACCAATAAGCCTTTTCATAAACGTGGAAAGGGTGTTTATAGGAAAAAAAGATAGTGGCCATTCGTATGTATTTTCGGCCCTTGTTAAATTGTGTTAAATGGCAATTTATTCTAATTTAGGCTTCTTATTTTAGCAGGGAGCAATTGCCCTGAGAAAGAAACAGGAAAGAAAACATAAAAAAATCACAATAATGCATCAGGAAAAGATTGAGCAAGTCATCAATGAAGTGAAGAAAGTGGTGGTAGGTCAGGAGCGAATGGTTAATAGACTGTTGATTGGACTTTTTACCAATGGCCATATCTTGTTGGAAGGGGTGCCCGGTTTGGCCAAGACCCTTACCGTGAATACCTTGGCCAAAGTATTGCATTTGGATTTTAATAGGATACAGTTTACTCCGGATTTGTTGCCATCGGATTTGATCGGTACCATGATTTATAATCAGCAAAACGGTGATTTCGAAGTGAAGAAAGGGCCTATCTTTTCCAATTTGATATTGGCCGATGAAGTAAACCGTTCTCCAGCTAAGGTCCAGTCTGCCTTATTGGAGGCCATGCAGGAAAAACAAGTAACTATCGGGGAGAATACTTTCCAACTAGACAGACCTTTTTTGGTACTGGCCACCCAAAACCCGGTAGACCAAGAAGGAACCTATCCGCTTCCAGAAGCCCAGGTAGATAGATTTATGATGAAGGTCCATATCGACTATCCGGAGAAATCAGATGAACTGGAAGTCATGAGAAGGATGGCCAATATGAGTTATAAGGCTGATGTTCAGGCCATATTGTCTAAAGAGGATATCTTTGATATCCGAAATAAGATCAATGAAGTTCAGGTGTCAGAGCCTTTGGAGCATTATATTATTGAATTGGTATTTGCGACCAGGTTCCCGGAACAGTATGGATTGCATGAAGAAGCCAAGTACATTCAGTTTGGCGTTTCACCAAGGGCGAGTATCAATTTGAACCTTGCAGCTAGGGCAGTGGCCTTTATGGATGGTCGGGATTATGTGCTTCCGGAAGATATAAAAGAAGTGGCCGAAGATGTACTAAATCACCGTATAATCCTTAATTATGAGGCCGAAGCAGATAATGTGAACACCAGAGACCTCATTCAGATTATCTTGGACAAGATACCTATTAATAAAACGGTAACATTGAAATAAGCTTATTTAACGTCTATACAAGGCCTTTGAGAGATCAAAGGCTTTTTTTGTGCTTTTTTGTTAATTAAATATTAATCCCGCCAAACTTTTTTTAAAAAATACATAATTGGAAAAATTCTTAAGCCCCGGAAAATTGATCCAGATTTGTGGAACAAAACAAGCAAAAAACACAAATCAATTTCATACTTATGAAAAAGTTCAACTTATTATTTGCTGTACTATTGGGGTCCACGCTTGGATTTACTTCTTGTAGTGATGAAAACAATGATCCAATAGTAGATCCAACTGAAGATGAAAACATCATCAGTTCAAACATTACTCAAGATATGACTTGGAAAACTGGCGAAGTATATACACTTGCTGGTAGAATCGTTGTTGAAGCAGACGTTACTTTGACCATTGAGCCAGGTGTGATCGTAAAAGGTCAGGCAGGTTCTGGTTCAAATGCTACAGCATTGATCATAGCTAGAAATGCTGATATTATGGCTGAAGGTACTGCTGAGCAGCCTATCATATTTACTTCTGTTGCTGATGAAATTCAGCCTGGTGAAATTGCCAGCCCTAACTTGGATCCTGATATTGATGGTCTTTGGGGTGGTCTTATAATCTTGGGTAATGCAAAAGCGTCTCTTGCAGGAGATGTTACTGAAACGCAGATTGAAGGTATTCCACCATCTGATACCAATGGTCTTTACGGTGGATCTGATGATGATGATAATTCAGGTGTGTTGAAATATGTTTCTATCCGTCATGGAGGAGCCAATATTGGTGAAGGTAATGAAATCAACGGCCTTACCCTTGGGGCAGTAGGTACTGCTACCAAAATCGAGAACATTGAGGTGATTTCTAATCAAGATGATGGAATCGAATGGTTTGGTGGAACAGTTTCAGTAAAAAATGTAGTGTTCTGGAATGTAAAGGATGATGCTGTAGATGCTGACCAAGCATGGAATGGTACTTTGGATAACTTCATCGTTGCTCACTCTGAAGATACTGGTGACAACTGCTTTGAATTGGATGGTCCTGAAGGATCTTATGTAGAAGGAAATTATACCTTGACTAATGGAACAGTGATCGCCGGTGGTTCTGCAAAATTGGTAGACAATGATGATAACACCAATGTGGACATGTCTAATATCTACTTCACAGGTATTACCAATCAGGTATTTGATCAAATGCCAACTGTAGCTTCAAGCTTAAGCAATATTGAAGTAACCCTTCCTGAAGGAATCGTAATTACTGATTTGTTCCTGGGTGGTTCTGATGCCAATGTGACAGCTGTCGCTGAAGGTGAAAATACAGTGGGTGCTGACAAGTCTGTCTTTGCTGGATGGACATGGACTGCGGTATCAGGTACACTTGATGGCTTGAAATAATAAAACTTTCTGAATTCTCAGAAGGAGCCTTTTAGGCTCCTTCTACCCTTTACTTTTTCATCTTTATACTCGTTAGCTGTAACTTAAAAACACAAAAATGAACAAACTTATTGTGGCTATTGCCCTTGTGGTATTTGCTGCTCTTCCCACCCTTACCTTTGCGCAAGAAGGTACTCTAAGAGGAAATATTATCGATGAAGGTTTAGGAGAACCTTTAATTGGGGTTTCTGTTTTAGTAAAAGAAACACAAACCGGTGCTGTTACGGACTTGGATGGAACGTTTGAAATCAAATTGGCTCCAGGAACTTATACTATTGTTGCTTCATTTATCTCATTCAATAAATTAGAAATCAGTGCTGTGGAGGTGAAACCTGGTGAGGTGACCCTTCTGTCTGATTTGAAAATGGGGGAAAGCACTGCGGAGCTTGAATCTGTCGTGGTTTCTGCACAGGCCATCAGAACCACTGAAGCGGCTTTGATGACGGTAAAAAGAAATGCTGCCAATATGATTGACGGTATTTCGGCATCTACTTTTAAGAAAATAGGTGACAGTGATGCTGCTTCGGCCATCAAAAGAGTGACCGGAGTTTCTATCGAAGGCGGAAAATATGTTTATATCCGTGGACTTGGAGACCGTTATACCAAAACCGTCTTGAACGGGGTGGATATTCCTGGTCTTGACCCTGATAGGAATTCTATTCAAATGGATATTTTCCCTACCAATGTAGTGGACAATATCATTGTATCTAAATCCTTTACCAGTAACCTGCCTGCTGACTTTACCGGTGGTGTAGTGGATATTGAAACCAAGGATTTTCCAGAAGAAAAGACATTTAAAGTAAGTGTAAGTGGTGGGTATAATCCATCCATGCACTTTAATAGTAACTATTTGAGCATCCAGGGATCCTCTACGGATTTCCTAGGATTTGATAACGGATACAGAGATATCCCAACTGGCGGAAGAACTGATATCCCTCAATATGCAGAAGTAGTAGGTAACCCTAACGGGGCTAAAGGCCAGGAATACCAGTCCATCCTAAGGGGGTTTAACCCAACTATGGGTGGAGAGCGCAAAAGTAGTTTGATGGACATGAGTGTGGGTGTTTCTTTTGGTAACCAAGTAGCTGTAGGCGCCAATAAACTGGGATATAACTTTGCTTTGACCTATAGCAATGAGACTTCTTTCTTCCAAGATACCGAATATAACCTTTATGGTAAGGCGAGTGATGGAAATGAGTATGATTTGGTAGGGCTTGAAAAGCAAAAAGGTGATTATGGTGTCAATAATGTGTTGTTAGGCGGGCTTGCTGGTGTGGCTTATAAAACCGGACTTTCCAAGTTTAAGCTAAATTTATTGAGACTCCAAAATGGTGAATCCAAAGTAGGCGAGTTTGATTTTGAGAGCAATAATGTGGGAACTACTTTTAATGCCAATCAATATAATATAGAATATAGCGAAAGATCTCTGACCAATATCCTTTTAAGTGGTGAGCACAAATTAGGCCCTACAAACGATTGGTCAGTAAACTGGAAATTATCGCCTACCAGATCGGTGATCAATGATCCTGATGTACGCTTCGTAAGGTTCAGAACAACTAATAATTCTATTTCAACAGAAGTAGGATTGCCAGAAAGAATTTGGAGATCTTTGGAAGAGGATAATGCAGTAGGTAAGGTGGATATCACAAAGGACTTTACCTTCAATGACCAAATGGCTAAGCTGGGATTTGGAGCTAGCTATGCATATAAGCAAAGAGATTTCTTGATTCAAAGCTTCCAGTTCGCAGTAGGTAATACCACCTTCAGTGGAGATCCCAATGAGATTTTTATGGAGGAGAACTTGTTCTCTGCAGATAATATCAACGGCGTAAGGTATAGCCCATTGTTTATCCCTAACAATCCTAATGAATACAATGCCAGTGTCAATAATATTGGAGCTTATGTAAATGCAGAAATTAATCCTGCAGAAAAATTGAAGGCAATTGTAGGGCTGAGAATGGAAAAGTATGATCAGTTTTATACAGGTAGTAACCAAAATAGATCGATTGTATTTGACAATGAAAAAGTATTGGATGACTTGGACCTTTTCCCAACTCTGAACTTGATCTACAGTGTTTTGGATAACCAGAATTTAAGGTTCTCTTATTCTAGAACAATCGCCAGACCGTCCTTCAAAGAGCTTTCTTTTGCAGAAATTCTTGACCCGATTACGGGTAGAACCTTTATTGGTGGATTGTTTGAGGAAAGAACAAACGGAGGCAAAGAGATTCTTTGGGATGGTGATCTTCAGGCTACCAGAGTGAATAACTTTGATGCAAGGTGGGAAGTATTCCCTAAGCGAGGAGAGATTTTCTCTGCCAGTGCATTCTATAAAATGTTCGCTGACCCTATCGAGATGGTTCAGTTCCTTTCTGATCCAGGTGCATTCCAGCCAAGAAACGTTGGTGATGGTTCAGTAGCAGGTTTGGAATTGGAGTTGAGAAAATCTTTGGATATCATCAGTCCAGCGGCGGAGAATTTCTTCTTCAATGCCAATGTTACTTTGGCCAAGTCCACTATTCAAATGTCTGAATCTGAATTGAGGTCTAGACAGCTTTCTGCTAGAGAGGGAGAGGAAGTTTCCTCAACAAGGGATATGGCTGGTCAAGCTCCTTATATCATCAATACCGGTATAGCTTATGAAAGTTGGGAAAAAGGACTTGAAGCTGGAATATTTTATAACGTTCAAGGGCCAACTTTGACTTATATTGGTTTTGGTAATAGAACGGATACTTATACCGTACCTTTCCATAGCCTTAACTTGAATATCAATAAGAGCTTCGGTGCTGATGAAAGGATCCAGACTGGTCTGAAAGTGAGCAACCTGCTTAACCAAGAGAGAAAAGAAGTGTTTAAATCTTACCAAGCGGAAGATCAAATATTCAGCAGAATTCAGCCTGGCACTAAGATCAGTGTGAAATTTGCATACTCTTTCTAATAGAAGTAATTAACCTTTATATAATGTAAACGCGGGCAGTAATGTCCGCGTTTTTTATTACTGGTCTTTAGTTTTTTATATATTTGATAAGCCCTGAAGTTTTTTGTTGATATTACAGGACAATATTTCCAGGGGCGTCAGTTTATTTTTCCCTAAAACCCAATGATTATGTTGAAGAGATTAACCAAACTCATAGGGCTGGTCATATTGGTTCCTTGTCTAGGTCATGCCCAGGTGGATGCTAAAATTGCCCAATATCCAGATGTTTCCCAAAGCCAGATTACTTTCAGCTATGGAGGTGATATATGGGTAGTGCCCAAAACAGGTGGGCAGGCCTATAGGCTTACTTCCTCCAAGGGAACGGAAGCTTTTCCCAAGTTTTCGCCTGATGGTAGTAAGGTGGCATTTAGTGGGATCTATAATGGAAATGTAGATGTATATGTCATTTCCTCAAAAGGGGGACTTCCTGAAAGGCTTACCTACCACGGGATGAGTGACCGTATGACCGATTGGTATGCAGACGGAAAACACTTGTTGTTTACTTCATCAAGAGAAAGTGAAAAGCAGCGCTTCAGTCAATTTTACAAAGTGGGAGTTCACGGAGGATTGCCAGAAAAGCTGCCCATTCCCTATGGGGAATTTGGTATGACTTCTCCAGACGGGCAACAGATAGCTTTTACACCGAAAAGTCGGGCATTCAGGACATGGAAGCGATATAAAGGAGGGATGGCCACCGATATTTTTGTGTTCAATCTGGAAAGCCATGCTTCAGAAAATATTAGCAATAGTATTTACAATGATGAATTCCCTATGTGGACCGAGGAGAAAATCTACTTTCTCTCAGATCGTGGACCTGCACAGCGAAACAATATTTTCAGCTATGACCTGAAAAGCAAAGTCATCGAGCAGGTGACTGACTTTACAGATTTCGATGTGATGTTTCCTAGTATGGGTCCTGAAGAAATCGTGTTCACCGCTGGAGGGAAGATTTATTTGTTGGACCTTGCATCAGAAGACTATCAAGAAGTGTCTGTGCAAGTAAGTACAGATGTGGCCACCCTGATGCCAAGAAGGGTGGCAGTGAAAGATTATATCCAAAATGCCTGGCCATCCTATGATGGAAATCGGGCGGTCTTTGAAGCTAGAGGGGAAATCTTTTCTGTTCCGGCCAAGGATGGGCCAGTTATCAACCTGACCCAGTCCTCTGGAGTGGCTGAGCGATACCCTGCTTGGTCTCCGGATGGGAAGTATTTGGCTTATTGGAGTGATCGTTCCGGTGAATATGAACTTGCTATAAAGGACCTGGAAACGGGGACAGTGGAGAAAACACTTACTGCTTATGGGGAAGGTTATCGGTATCAGCTGTTTTGGTCCCCGGACAGTAAAAAGTTGGCTTTTGTAGATAAGGCCATGGATATTTATATCTATGACCGAGAAAGTGATGTAACTACTCATGTCGACAAACAAAAATACTTGTATCAATATTCCTTGGCCAACTATGCATTATCCTGGTCGGCGGATAGCCGCTATCTTGCCTTTGAGAAAAATCTCAATAATCTGCATAATGCTATTGCCCTTTTCGATACCAAAGAGGAGCAGCTTCATCAAATCACTTCTGGTTTTTATAATGATAGAAATCCGGTGTTTGATCCTGAAGGCAAGTACCTCTACTTTTTGACCAATAGGGATTTTGATCCTATTTACAGTGATTTTGAGGGTACTTGGGTGTATGCAAATGCGACGGAAATAGCAGCCATTCCATTGAGTAAAGCAACTGGTTCTCCTTTGGCTCCCAAAAATGATACCACCAGTGTCAAAAATGAGGAGCCAGCAGAAAAGAAGAATAAAAAAGAAGAGAAGAAAAGGGACGAGGAAAGTAAGGAGGACAAGGCTTCTGTGGACATAGATTGGGATGGACTGGAACAGCGAATGGTTATCCTTCCTCCTTCAGCAGGGAATTACAGCCAGCTTGCCGCGGTAAAAGGAAAAGTACTTTACCTCAAACGCCCGACAAATGGGGATGAATCCAATAAGGTGGCCTTGGCCTATTATGATATCTCAAATCGGGAAGAAAAAACAGTAATCGAAAATGTTCGTGATTATCGTGTAGCTGCAAATGGTGAAAAAGCCTTGGTGGTTTCCAATGGTTCTTTTGGTATGATTGAAATCGGAGAGGGGAAAAAGCTGGAAGATAAGATGCCAGTGGAAAAGATGGAGATGACTTTGGTGCCAAAGGAAGAGTGGAGACAATTATTCAACGAGGCTTGGCGATTAGAACGGGATTTCTTTTATGATCCCAATATGCATGGAGTGGATTGGGATGCTATGAGGGACCATTATGGTCAGCTGATAGACCATGCCATTACCCGGGAGGATGTGAATTATATTATTGGTGAATTGATCGGAGAGATCAGTGCCTCGCACACTTATAGGGGTGGGGGAGATTCAGAAAGGGTATCGACAAAGTCTGTCGGGTATTTGGGCATTGATTGGGGAGTCAAAGACGAGGCCTATTATGTGAAGAAGATCGTTCGTGGGGCCCCTTGGGACAATGAGGCGCGTTCGCCTTTGGACGAAGCTGGTGTGGATATCAGTGAAGGTGATTTTATTCTTGCTGTCAATGGTGTCCCTATGGACATGGAAAAAGCCCCCTGGGCGGCTTTTGAAGACCTGGCTGAGGAAACTGTCGAGCTGACAGTTAATGATCGTGCAAGCTTGACCGGGGCCAGAAAAGTGATCGTAAAGACCTTAAAGGATGAAACTCGTTTGAGGAATCTGGCTTGGATAGAATCCAATAGAAAAAGAGTAGAGGAAGCTACAGATGGACAGATAGGTTATATCTACGTACCCAGTACAGGTCTGGATGGGCAGCAGGAACTGGCGAGGATGTTTTATGCCCAGCATGATAAAAAAGGCTTGATTGTGGATGAGCGATTCAATAATGGCGGACAGATCCCTGACCGTTTTATTGAGTTATTGAACAGAAAGCCATTGGCTTTTTGGGCGGTAAGGGATGGTGCTACTTGGCAGTGGCCTCAGGTGGCCAATTTTGGACCGAAGGTCATGCTGATCAATGGATGGAGCGGGTCTGGTGGGGATGCCTTTCCAGACTATTTCAGAAAGTCAGGATTAGGGCCATTGATCGGTACCAGAACCTGGGGAGGCCTGATAGGCATATCTGGTGCACCTTCACTAATCGACGGTGGTGGGGTTACTGTACCTACCTTCAGGATGTTTGATGCAGAAGGTAAATGGTTTGAAGAAGGCCATGGTGTAGATCCGGACATTGAAGTAGAAGAAGATCCTACCGCCTTGTCAAACGGCGTTGACCCACAATTGGAAAAGGCCATAGAGGAAGTGATGAAAAGGCTTGGGGAAAATCCTCCTGCTGCACCTCAGGTACCAGATTATGAGGTGAAATAATTCAGTGAATTGAGTTATTGTTTTTAAGTAAATTCATGCCATGGCAGCAGGTCATGGCATGAATTTTTATGTTCAGATTGATGGTGCTATTTATTTTCGTTAATTTAAATGAAGATTCCATCTATTTAGCTTCTATGACCTTATTGATTCTTTATCTCTTTTTGGCAATTGGTATTTCATTTTTATGTTCAGCCTTAGAAGCGGCATTGCTCAGTATCACTCCTTCCTATATTGCTACCCAAGAGCAAAGAGGAAAAAAATATGCCAAACAGCTCAAGCATCTCAAAGAAAATATCAACCAGCCCTTGGCGGCGATACTCTCTTTCAATACCATCGCGCATACTGTGGGGGCTGCTGGAGTGGGCGCTCAAGCGGTGGAGGTTTTTGGCCAGCAGTATTTTGGATGGATTTCTGCAGGTCTGACCCTGGCCATATTGGTTTTTTCTGAAATTATCCCCAAATCCATTGGAGCTAATTATTGGAAGCAGCTGGCCCCGTTTATTGGGGGGATCTTGCGGTTGATGATCTTTGGCCTCTATCCTTTGGTCAAAGCCTCTGAGCTACTTACCCGGGTTTTCAAATCCGAAGAACAGCATACCATGAGCAGGGAGGAATTGTCTGCAATGGCCAGCATTGCTACCAAGGAGGGAGTGTTTCAGGAAGGAGAATCGAAAATCATCCAAAATCTAATAAGGTTTCGTTCGATTTTGGTGAGCAGTGTGATGACACCGCGCACAGTGACCGTGGCGATGGAAGAAAACGAAACCGTAAAGGATTTTTATGCCATGCCTGATTCGAAACGGTTTTCCCGATTTCCTATTTATAGCAAAACCATTGACAATATTACAGGTTATATCATCAAGCATGATGTGCTTGAAGCTATGGCCGAGGACCATTTTTCCATGCAGCTGAAGGAGTTGAGCCGGGAAATTGCCCTGGTGTATGAGCAATATCCCATTCCTCGTGTATTGGAAATGATGCTGAATAAAAGAGAACATATTGCTTTGGTGGTGGATAAATATGGGGGCATGTCTGGGATTGTTACACTGGAGGATATTTTGGAGACGCTATTGGGGCTAGAGATTCAGGATGAGAGTGATGAAGAGACGGATATGCAGGTATTGGCCAGAAACAAATGGGAAGAGCGTGCCAAGAAAATGGGCTTGATAATTAATCATCCCGGTGAAAATATTGACTAATTTTAAGTAATATTTGTGTGGGGTTTGAGATTTTAAGGAAGGGTGCCTCAGGTAAGGGAAGGTGTTGGGTATGAGTTTTGATTATAAGGTTCATTGTACTGAAATATTTAATAAGCCATTATTTATATGGAGAAAAAATATCCGAGTAGTATTATACTTGCAGCCAAGTTGATAGTTTTATTTTTGACGATAGCTCTGGCTTATTTCCTTAAGGGAGTGTTAGTGCCGTTGATGTTTGCATTGATTATTTCCATCATGCTTTATCCCTTGTGTAATTTGTTGGAGAGGTGGAGGTTTCCCCGTGCAGCAGCTTCTCTGGTTTCTGTGATTTTGGCTTCTTTGGTGCTTTCTGGTGTGATTTATTTTATCGTTCATCAAGTAATCATTATTGGCAAGGATGGAAGTGAAATAGCTTCAAATTTTGGGAATATTTATAATAAGGTCAAGGTTTGGTTTGAAGCGACTTTTGGTCTTCAGCTGGGAGAACTGGCCAACAGGCTTAAGGATGAAGCAGAGAGTTCCATTGCCAATATTGGTAAGTATATCACCTCTGTTTTCAGTTCTGCTGGGGGGACCTTAGCCAATGGTGTATTGATTCCCTTGTATGCTTTTTTCTTATTGTACTATAGGGATTTCTTTAGGGATTTTCTGATCCAATCTGCAAAGGGGGCTCCAGCAAAAAGGGTTATAGAAACCTTGGAGCGGGTATATCATGTGATCCAAAGCTATCTGTTGGGCTTATTGATCGTGATGGGAATAGTGGCTGTTTTGAACACCGCAGGGCTTTTAATTATGGGGATTGAGCATGCTTGGTTTTTTGGGACCTTGGCAGCTTTTCTAATTTTACTGCCCTATATTGGTGTAGCCATTGGTTCGATCATTCCCGCGATTTTTGCCTTGGCCACCATGGACAGTTATTGGTATGCACTGGGTGTGATCGGCTGGTTTCAGGTAGTACAGTTTTTGGAAGGTAATTTTATTACTCCGAACATTGTAGGGGGAAGTGTAAGTTTGAATCCTTTGGTGGCCATTATTTCTCTGATTTTGGGTGGAATGCTTTTTGGCTTGGCAGGATTGATCCTTGCTATTCCTATGGTCGCGGTGATCAAAATAGTGTTTGATATGACTGAAGCCACCCAAGCTTTCAGTTTTTTGATAGGAGAACCCGATGAAGATCATCTCAAGCTGGACAGTGATGATTTTATTCGAAAAAAATATGGTTTGGAAGAAAAGAGAAAATAATTTTGACCAGTAAAATATTATATAAGATCAAAGTATTATGAAAAGTATCATCAGAATTTTATTTGCAGTTTTACTTCCTCCGATTGGCGTGTTTTTGACTGTGGGCTTAGGGAAGTCTTTTTGGATCAACGTTATATTGACCTTGCTGGGATTTATTCCTGGTATAATCCATGCAGTATGGGTGATCGCTAAAAATAGTGAGAGCTAAAATTGACTATTGTTTATTAATCAGGTGTTTTTATGGGATTGACCAGGAAGCGACTGGCACATATAGTATTTGAATCGGACGATGCCGCATCAAAGCGTTTTGATGTGGTTTTGTTGATTGCGATTCTTGGGAGCGTAACTATAGCTGTTTTGGATTCTGTCAGGTCGCTTCATGAGTCATATGGTACTATTTTTTACCTTTTGGAATGGATGTTCACCCTGTTATTTACTGTTGAATATCTTTTAAGGGTTTGGCTAAGCAGGCGTACGGCAGGTTATGTCTTTAGTTTTTATGGCATGGTTGATTTGCTGGCGATTTTGCCGACCTATATCAGCTTGTTGGTGGTCAACAGTCATTTTTTGACTGTAGTGAGGGCCTTGCGCTTTTTGCGGGTTTTGAGGGTCCTTAAGCTTGGCCGCTATATGCGAGAAGCACAGGTGCTTTCCGATGCTTTGTACAATAGCAGGATGAAAATCCAGATATTTTTAGGTTCAGTGGTGACCATTGTTTTGGTCATGGGAACGGTTATGTTCTTTATTGAAGGGCCGGAAAGTGGTTTTACAAGTATCCCAATGGCCATGTACTGGGCCATTGTAACCCTTACCACTGTGGGCTATGGAGATATTTCTCCAATGACTCCATTGGGACAGTTTATGGCTTCCTTGATCATGCTGTTGGGATATGCCATCATTGCTGTTCCTACAGGGATAGTTTCTTCAGAAATTACCGCGGTAAACACCAAAAACAAATTGGCCGAGGAGCAACGCGCTTGTCATGTTTGTCATGCTACAGGACATGATAAGGACGCTTATCACTGTAAGTATTGTGGGGGAAGGTTATAGTTTTGTGCAAAATGGTCAATTGATTTTATATCTTTATGCCTTCGAAAATTAGTTATGATCCCTAATAAAGCACTGATAAAAAAGATTCTTGAAAAGACTTTATTGGCATTGAGTATAATAGGTTTTTTCTTGGTGATCTATGAAGAAGGTTTTAAGAAGCCTTTTCTTTCAATGTCAGACTCTCACTTTGTCCTGAAAGTGATTCTTACTTTGGTTTGGACTGGCTATATTGGTCAGTTTTTTCTCTTTAAGTGGGTGAAAGTTAATTTCAAGAAACTTGTAGCAGAGATTTTGTTGATTTTTCTGATCAGTACTGTACTGTTTTTTATTTTTTCCGAGTTTAAGCTGCCGGGATTGGATGCCCAAACAGCAATTACTTCAGATCGGTTTTTGGTGGATTTCTTGGTTACCGTGGTCTTTCTGATAGAATTATCCAAATTAAGTCTGGGGGTAGGAGGACTAAAGCTAAATCCCCAAATGATATTTATTCTGAGTTTTTTGACTTTGATTGGAGTAGGGACGATATTGTTGATGCTGCCCAAAGCCACCAATGCACCGATTCATTTGGTGGATGCCCTTTTTACAGCTACGAGTGCAGTATGTGTTACAGGTCTGATCGTTTTGGATACGGCTAAGGATTTCACCCTGTTTGGTCAATTTATCATTATGATACTGTTCCAGATAGGAGGTTTGGGCATGATGACTTTTACCAGTTTCTTTGGTTTCTTTTTCAAAGGGAATTTTAGTTTTCAAAACCAACTGTTTTTGAAGGATTTTATTAATGAGGAACGTTTCGGGCAGGTTTTCAATACTCTGTTGAAGGTAATTACTTTTACTTTTTTGGTAGAGGGAATGGGGGCATTGTTTATATATATTAGTCTGGATGAGGCGCTTTTTGATGGCCCTATGGATATGATTTTCTTTTCCGTTTTCCACAGTGTTTCAGGATTCTGTAATGCGGGCTTTAGTATATTGAGTGATGGGCTTTATCAGGAAGGATTTAGACAAAACTACGATATGCATTTGGTCATTGCGTTGACCATCGTATTTGGTGGTATTGGATTTCCGGTTGTTTTGAGCTACTACCAATATCTAAAACACTTGGTCAAAGGCTTTTATAGAAAAGTGGTTTTTGGCGAAAACTATAGGCATGTTCCCCGAGTGGTGAATATTGGAACCCGGCTGGTAGTGATCACGACAGGAATTTTATTGTTGATAGGTTTTGTGACATTTTGGGTTTTTGAAGAAGATTACACGCTAAAGGGAATGGAGGGCTACGGAAAGGTGGTTACAGCATTTTTTGGGGCCGTTACACCTAGGACGGCAGGATTTAATACGGTGGATATGACCGCTATGGCAGGTCCGACAATATTACTGTATCTTTTGCTCATGTGGGTAGGAGCCTCTCCAGGTTCTACCGGAGGGGGCTTAAAGACCAGTACCTTTGCCGTGGCCATTTTGAGCACATTGAGCATTGCCAAAGGCAAGGACCGAGTGGAGGTCTTCAGAAGGGAAATATCCAATACCACTTTGAGAAAGGCTTTTGCCGTGACTTTCCTTTCTATAATGATGATGGGCGGAACGGTTTTTCTGTTGAAATTATTTGATAGTGAGTTGCCATTGACCAGTGTAGTGTTTGAAGCATTTTCTGCCTTCTCCACGGTGGGTTTAAGTTTAGGGATTACCTCAGGACTGAGCTTTGGTAGTAAGATGGTACTGATTGTGACCATGTTTGTAGGAAGAATCGGGATTCTCACCTTTTTGATTGGGCTGAGTAGAGGGGTGAAAACCCTAAGCTATCGATACCCTGAGGAGTCGGTGTTTATCACCTAAATTAGAAGAATTAAAAATATCAATCATATGAAGTTTATCATAGTAGGTTTGGGCAATTTTGGCGCTTATTTGGCAGCAAGGCTCACAGACAACGGTCATGAGGTGATCGGCATAGATAGTGATATGGCCAAGGTGGATAGTGCGAAGGAAAAAATCACTCATACCATCTGTCTCAATGCCACTGATAAGAATGTGGTAAGGAATCTGCCTGTCTCGGATACGGATGTGGTGCTGATCGCCATTGGTGAGGATATGGGGGCTTCCATTATGGCCACAGCTGTTTTTAAGGAATTGAAAGCCAAGAGGATCATCAGCCGGGCCATTACCAATACTCATGAAACAGTGATCAGGGCCATTGGAGTAGATGAGATCATTCATCCGGAGGAGGAAACAGCAGAGCGTCTGTCCAAAAAGCTGGAGATGAAAGGCGTGATTGACAGTTTTGATATCTCAGATGGCTATAATATTGTGGAAGTGACCGCTCCTAAGGAATTTGTGGGAAAGACTATCGGGGAAACTGCGGTTAGGAATCGATTCAACGTAAATATCCTGACCATTATCAAGATGAGGAACAGGCCCAATATTTTTGGTAATATGCAAGAAAGACAAAAGGTGCTGGGCGTGGTCAGTGCCCAGACTATGATTGAAGATAAGGATGTTTTGGTACTCTTCGGGGAAATGAATGATATCCAGAAGATATTGGACTTGAACGAAGAATAGGGAAGGCGGCATCAGGATTAAGTAGAGAGCTGCTAAGATTAGAACATGGTATATCAGAAAAAATAAAACGGCCAATCCACAAAAAATGGATTGGCCGTTTTGGTCAGTTCTGATTTAATCCTTTAATCCATCAAAAACACAGTCAAGCTTCTTGGACCATGAGCACCAATTACCAAGGATTGTTCGATGTCGGCAGTCTTGGAAGGGCCAGCTATAAAAACACCATATCCATGGTCGTTCACTTTTACTTTTTCATAGGCTTGATGCATATTGGTCAATAAAGTATCCTTTTTCAGAATAATGATCAGGTGTTGGGCGATAAAGGGCAATACCCTGTGGACTACATTTTTTTCTGGCATCCAGATTGCGCCATTTTCTGCTACTCCTAACTCACCTTGGAGCACAGCGAGTTCCACATGTTCCAGATCATGGGGATCGGAAATATTATTGACATCTATATTGCCCTCTACACCTTCAACCAAGGACGCTTTAAGTTGTTCCCGGGGGAAGTTGGCCTCTATATAATCTTGGACATTCTTAATTGCTGTCACCTGCATGAGTTGGCCGCCATTTCCGCTCAATCCTTTTTCATATTTTTCTACCAAATTGGGCTCATCAGGAAAGGAAAGTAAGTCCGGTAAAGGGCTTGCTACAGGCTTGTTTTTCTGAATAGCCGCTAGTATGGATGCTTTGCTGCTCATGATTTTCTGTTTTTCTGGTACCACTCTTTAAAACTCTCCTTAGGAACATCTGGCAAATCACGATGTTTTCCCCAAACATTGAGGCTACTGTATACCAAGCTATCGGGAGTGATTTTTAAGGCTGTTCTGGCCATTTTTCCTGCAAGGTCATAAAGCACAGGTTTGCCAAAGGTGTACCCGGCCACTTTCATGGCCAATTTTTTACTGGCATCGACATCTGTGTTTTCGGTAATTACCTGCCGCCATTTATAAAGCTGCTCATGAATATTGATTTTTACCGGGCAGACATCGGAGCAAGATCCACATAGGGTGGAGGCAAATGGCAGAGTGCTGTATTTTTTGAGGTCTTTGCCAGGAGAGAGTATTGATCCTATAGGTCCGGGAACGGTAGAATTATAACTATAGCCACCACTTCTTCTGTAAATTGGGCAAGTATTCATACAAGCACCGCAGCGAATACATTTTAGGCTGTTTTTGAAATCCTCACGGCCCAACTGTTCTGTGCGGCCATTGTCCACTAGAATGATGTACAGTTTTTTGCCGGGTGCAGGTTTATGAAAATGGGAGGAATAATTGGTGATGCTTTGTCCAGTGGCGCTTCTGGCCAGAAGCCTGAGGAACACCCCTAGATCCGTAGCCCTTGGAATCAGCTTTTCTATCCCCATACAAGCAATGTGAATGTCTGCCAAATGGGTACCCATATCAGCATTACCCTCATTGGTACAGACCACAAATCCACCAGTTTCAGCAATACCAAAGTTTACTCCAGTAATGGCAGCATTGGCTTCCACAAATTTCTTTCGAAGGTGCTGTCTTGCCGCTTCAGTAAGGTATTTAGGGTCGCTGGCTCCTTTTTCTGTGCCAATATGTTCATGGAAAATTTCCCCAATATCCTGTTTTTTCAGGTGAATGGCTGGAAGAACAATATGGCTAGGCGCCTGCTTGGCAAATTGAATGATACGCTCCCCAAGGTCAGTATCTACCACATCATAACCCTTATCCTCTAAGTAATGGTTTAGTCCACATTCTTCGGTAAGGATAGATTTACTTTTAACAATATTGGAAACCTTGTTTTCCTGAAGGATTCTGTATACATGTTCATTATGTTCTTGGGCGTCTTTGGCCCAAAGGACTTCTATTCCATTGGCCAATGCATTGGTTTCGAACTGTTCCAAGAGTTCTCCCAAGTGGGAAAGTACATAATCTTTGGTAGCAGAGGCTGTATCCCTGAGGGTTTCCCATTCAGGAATCCCCTGTGCGGAAAGGTCCCTTTTTTGGCGTACATGCCATAGGGTTTCATCGTGCCAATGGGTTCTGGCATCGTCTTTTATAAATTCTGCTGCCGCTTGGGCATGGCTTTGCGTTTTCATAATTGCTTATTCGACAGGGTTTCCATTGAGGATTTCAGCGATGTGCATCACCTTAATAGGGCTATTTTGGCGTTTGATCAAGCCTTGTAGGTGCATAAGGCAGGACATATCGGCACCTGTCAATACTTCCACCCCATTTTTTGTGTGATCCGCTAAGCGGTCATTGCCCATGGTGATAGAGACCGCCTCTTCAGCTACAGCAAAGGTGCCGCCAAATCCACAGCATTCATCTTTACGGTCCAATTCTATCATTTCTATGTCCTTCACCTGTTTTAATAAGGAAAGAGGTTTATTGAATTCAGGATCCATTCGCTCAGAGCACTTTGCCAGTCTGAGGCCTCTCAGACCATGACAGGAGGAATGAAAGCCTACTTTGTGCGGGAAAGTGGATGCAATATTGTTGACTCTCAGTACATCGGTCAGGAATTCACAGAGTTCGTAGATCTTCGGGGCATTTTCTTCTTTGGGAAGGACATGGTCTTTGACGTGAAGGGTGCAGCTGCCAGAAGGAGCAACGATATAGTCAAATCCACCAAAGTTCTTCATGAAAAGTTCAGATGATGCTTTGCCATATCTTTCATATCCGGAGTTGGCCATGGGCTGTCCACAACAAGTTTGGGATAGCGGGTAATCCACTTCCACGCCATGTTTTTCCAATAATTCTAGGGTAGCCTTTGCCACACCAGGGTAAAACTGGTCGACGTAACAAGGTATAAAGAGTCCTACTCGCATAGTTTTTAATTTCAAATTCCCAATTTATAGGCTTCCATTTACATCTTTATCCTGCACCATGCTGTTTCGTCCAGACAGCCTTTTGCAGGAAAGTCAAGCGCAGTCTATTGGGTGTAAAGGATTATGATTCCAATATATGGCTGCATAATGGACATAGGCAACCAGAGGATAAAGTTACCTCAATAAAAGTAAAATAATCAATTTATAGCTTTAGGATATTAAACGTTTCTTTGCAGCTTTTTTCCTTTTCTTGACCCAAACGAATCTTTTATAGAGGCGGGAGACATCCGCTCGTCTAAAGGAAAATCATACTGCAATCTCTTATCCAATCCTCCTTTTTAGGATCTAAGTGGAGTATCCATTTCCGGAAGTTTAACAGTAGGTGATAGACTTGTCCAAGATAAATGAAGTCTTGTCCGCATGTGGAAAGTAATAGGAGTATTGAACATGGGGGAAAGGCCGGATTGATATAAAAATAGTTTAGCTACTATAAATTGATAACCGTGCAAAAACTGTTATAAATGGTTTTATCAGCACACAACAGGACAGTATTTCTATTTGAAAAAAATAAATTCGCTATCACATACTAGAAGATTGTAATCAAAAAAATCAAATATAATGAGCACAGCAGAGCGTACATTTAAGCATGTAAATTACCTTTGGGATGAGCAAAAGGCCCAGGAATTGGAGGGAGATGAGGTATCCCTTTTGATCTATAGATCAAATATCTTGGGAGCGGACCTAAGGATAACCAATTATGGCGGTGGCAATACCAGCTGTAAAACGACGGAGATCGACCCACTGACAAAGAATGAAACAGAGGTGATGTGGGTAAAAGGTTCTGGTGGAGACATTGGTACTTTGACCAAGAGCGGATTGGCTGGGTTGTATGTGGAGAAATTACATGCCCTGAAAAATGTGTACAGAGGGTTGGAGTTTGAAGATGAGATGGTAGGCTTGTTCAACCATTGTATTTATGACTTGGATTCCAAGGCGCCTTCTATCGATACGCCGCTGCATGCCTTCCTTCCATTTAAGCATATTGACCACCTTCATCCTGATGCCGCGATTGCCATTGCAGCAGCCAAGGACGGTGAGCAGATTACCCAAGAGCTTTTTGAAGGACAGATTGCGTGGGTGCCTTGGCAAAAGCCGGGCTTTGATTTGGCCTTGCAATTGGAGAAAGCCTTGAATGATAATCCTGGCATCCGTGGCATCATGTTGGGTGGCCATGGGTTGTTCACTTGGGGAGACACGGCTTATGAGTGCTATATCAATAGCTTGGAAGTAATAGATAAAGCTTCTCAGTACCTAGAAGATAATTACGGTAAAAACCGTCCGGTATTTGGCGGTCAGAAAATCGAATCATTGGCTCCTGAGGCACGTTTGGACCAGGCAGCCATCATTGCACCTGTTTTGAGAGGCTTGGCATCCGGATACAATAGAATGGTAGGTCATTTTACCGATGATGAGCGTGTATTGCAGTTTGCCAATAGCCATGATCTGGAAAAATTGGCACCACTGGGAACCAGCTGCCCTGACCATTTCCTTAGAACCAAAATCAGGCCTTTGGTATTGGATTTTCCTGCTGATATTGACCTGAGCAATACTGAAGAGATCAAAGCCAAGCTGGAAAAGGACTTTGAAGATTACAGAGCTTACTATAAAAAATATTACGAGGACCATAAGCGGGATAACAGTCCTGCCATGCGTGATCCAAACCCTGTGATCATTATTTGGCCAGGAGTGGGAATGTTCTCTTATGCCAAAAATAAGCAGACTGCCCGTGTAGCCAGTGAATTTTACATCAATGCCATCAATGTGATGCGTGGTGCGGAAGCCGTATCCTCATATGTTGCTTTGCCATTGCAGGAAGCATTTGATATTGAGTACTGGTTATTGGAGGAAGCCAAGCTTCAAAGAATGCCAAAGGAGCAGCCTTTGTCTAGAAAAGTGGCGTTGGTGACTGGTGGTGCCGGAGGTATCGGTAAGGCCATTGCTGACAAGTTGGCCAAAGAAGGTGCTTGCGTGTTTATTACAGATATTAACCAGGACAGATTGGATGAGGCCGTAGCTACTTACTCCAAGGATGTAGGAGCTGGAGCGGTCATGGACGTGACTAAGGGAGATGATATCCTGACCGCTTATAAAGCTGCTGTTTTGAAATTCGGTGGGGTGGATATCATCGTCAACTGTGCCGGATTGGCCATTTCCAAGCCTATTGAACAGACTTCGGCCCAAGATTGGGATTTGCTGCAGGATATTTTGGTAAAAGGACAATTTGCAGTTTCCAAAGCAGGTGTGGAAGTACTTAGGGCTCAAAACCTAGGAGGTGATATCATCAATATTGCCAGTAAGAATGCTTTGGTTTCTGGCCCTAATAATGTGGGATATGGTACCGCAAAAGCGGCTCAGGTACACATGAGCCGACTCTTGGCTGCTGAGCTAGGTAAAGATAAAATCCGCGTGAATGTAGTGAATCCAGATGCAGTCATTGAAGGAAGTAAAATTTGGGAAGGTGAATGGGCTGCAGGAAGAGCAAAAGCATATGGCATCAAAGTGGAAGAATTACCAGCTTTTTACGCCAAAAGGACTATATTGAATGAGATCATTGGGGTAGATGATATTGCTAACGGTGTGTTTGCCTTTGTCGGTGGGGACCTTAGCAAATGTACTGGTAATATTCTAAATGTAGACGGCGGTGTAGCTGCTGCTTTTGTAAGGTAATTATGCGTATAGATCAGCAAAAAATAAAACAGTTGAATGATCAGGCTCTCTCGGAACATCGGGAGAGTTTTGATCATTTGACCAAAGTACTTGGACGAAAAAATATCAATGTTAATGGCATTATAGAAAAGCTAAAAGCATTTCAAGTGGCCGTACCCAGCTGGGCTTTGGGAACGGGTGGTACCCGCTTTGGCCGTTTTTCAGGAGGGGGAGAGCCCGGTACCTTGGAAGACAAGATTGCCGATGTGGGCTTACTGCATCATTTGAGCCAATCGGCAGGAGCCATTTCCTTACATATTCCTTGGGATATCCCTCAGGATGTCAATGCCATCAAACAATTGGCCGCTTCCCATGGGCTGGCATTTGATGCCGTGAATTCCAATACTTTCCAAGATCAAGCAGACCACAAACTTTCCTACAAATTTGGTTCACTCTGCCATGTGGACAAAGCGGTACGTCAGCAGGCCATTGACCATAATTTGGAAGTGATCAAATATGGTGATGCCCTAGGATCAAAGTCATTGACGGTTTGGTTGGCAGATGGTTCCTCCTTCCCGGGGCAGTTGAACTTCAAGAAAGCATTTCAGCGAACTTTGGAGTCCCTTCAAGAGATTTATGCAGGAATGCCATCCGACTGGAAGATGTTTGTGGAATATAAGCCATACGAGCCGAATTTCTACTCAACTGTAATTCAGGACTGGGGTTCTTCTCATATGTTGGCAGACAAGCTAGGAGATAGGGCTTATAGTTTGGTGGATCTGGGCCATCACTTGCCCAATACCAATATCGAGCAGATTGTAGCCACCTTAATGATGGTTGGTAAATTGGGTGGCTTTCACTTCAATGATTCCAAATACGGTGATGATGATTTGACGGTAGGTTCATTGAAACCATATCAACTGTTTTTGATCTTCAATGAACTGGTGGATGGGATGGAAGATCCAACTTCCAATAATCCTTATCCAGCTTGGATGATAGATGCCAGCCATAACTTGAAGGATCCATTGGAGGACTTATTGCAGTCATTGGAGGCAATTAAGCTGGCCTATGCCCAAGCATTACTGGTGGACAGGGCTGCTTTGGAAGAGGCTAGGGAAAACAATGATCCCTCTTTGGCCCAGGAAATCCTTCAAGGTGCTTACAGGACGGACGTTCGTCCTTTGCTGGCTGAGGCAAGGCTTCAGGCAGATGGAGCATTGGATCCAATAGGAGCTTATAGAAGGTTGAATATTAGAAAAGAGTTGATCGCCCAGCGAGGAGCCAAAACTGTATCTACAGGATTGTAATTAATAATCATAAGCAGGGAACTGTTCCTTTTCATTGATGGGAAGTTCCCAAAACCACTCACTATTATTATTGTTTCCGGTAATCCTTTCATTTCTCTATTTATGGGTTTAATAGGTTTGAAAATTTTCTCAAAAGGAAATGAATTGGGTTGCCGGTTTTGTATCTTATTTTCCATAGGGAAAGTGTCATTAACATAGTCCATGATGCCATTACAGGTAATAGCCATATTTGATATAGGAAAGACCAATAAAAAATTCTTCTTGTTTGATGAACACATGAACGAAATCAAGCAGGAATACATCAAAATCCCACTTGCTGTGGATGAAGATGGTTTTGAATGTGATGATTTGGCCGCATTGACCAATTGGATAAAATCCACTATCGATGGTATCTGTAAATCTCCAGATTATAAGCTAAAGGGGATAAACTTTTCTACTTATGGTGCCTCATTTGTACATATAGGGGAAGATGGAGGACCTTTGACCCCGCTTTATAATTACCTTAAGGAGATTCCAAAGGAAGTTATAGACGAGTTTTACCGGTCCTATCCAGCGGAAAAGAATAATCTTGAAACGGCCTCGCCGTCACTGGGTATGTTGAACTCTGGCTTGCAGCTTTACTGGTTAAAAAAAACCAAGCCTGGACTGTTCAGTAAAATCAAATATTCTCTACATTTTCCTCAATACTTAAGTTACCTCTTTACGGGTAAAGCAGTCAGTGAACCTACTTCGATTGGTTGTCATACCAGGCTTTGGGATTTTGAAAAAGGGGAATATCACCAATGGGTGAAGCAGGAAGGAATCGATGGTATACTTCCGGAGATTGTCCCCACTGGTAAAAGCTTTGTCTCTCAACTTTGCGGCCATGATGTTCAAGTAGGTGTGGGCATCCATGATAGTTCTTCTGCACTGGCATCTTACCTGGTAAGGATCAAGGAGCCTTTTTTATTGATATCAACCGGGACCTGGAGCATTTCTTTGAATCCTTTTACCCAGGATCCACTGACACAAGAGGAATTGCAAGATGATTGCTTGAACTTTCTTAGTATTGAGGGTAATCCAGTGAAGGCCTCTCGTTTTTTCATGGGCTATGAATTCAATGACCAGATTGATCGCATTAACAAGCATTTCAATAAGCCGGATAAATATTATAAAACCCTTACTGCTGACCAGTCCATTTTAGGACAGATCAAGGAAGGAAAAGCAAAGTGTACTTTTTATCCGAAACATATTGCAGCGACTCCTTTGGTGCAATCACTTTTTGAAGGCAATGAATGGAAGCCAGAAGAATTTGGCTCTTACGAAGAAGCCTATCACCATTTGATTTGGGGGGTAACATTACTACAAGTGGCTTCATTGAAACTGGCCCAGGGAAGTGCTGAAATCAGTAAAGTATTTATTGATGGCGGCTTTGTGCACAATGAGGTGTTTATGGACCTGTTGCAGCATTATTTGTCGGGCTATGAATTGGAGTTTTCTGATTTTCCTCTTGGCTCTGCTTATGGAGCGGCTTTGGTGCTGGGGCAGAAAAGTAGGGTTGGTGTGAAGTGAAAACTGTTTTAACCACGGAGCGCAGGAAGGATTTTTCGAATACAGGTCTAAGTCTTCAGACTTAGACTTTTTGAAACGCTTATACGGATGTGAGCGAGTTTTTTTATTCGATTCGTCTAAGCCTTTAGAGAAGGCCTGCTAGTTAATTTTACATTTATTGATGCAAAATAAGTAAGGGTTAGTCTTTTTGTGAAATGTAGGTTTTAAAAGTTTACAGTTTGTAAACTTTTATTTAAATTCAGTTGTTTAACTGACATGAATTGAAAAATATCATTGCAGTCAAAAATATCGTTGAGTTTTATCAAAAGCACCCTGATTCAAGGATAAGCTTAGAAAACTGGATGGCTATTACAAAGTACGCTATATGGAATAAACCATCTGATGTGGTATTGGATTTTCCAGATGCTGACCCAATTAAAAATAACAGAGTGATATTTAATATTGCGGGCAATAAGTATCGGCTGATTGTTCAAATCAGTTATATCAGACAATGGGTATTTGTTAAATTTATAGGCACACATGCGGAGTATGATAAAGTTGATGCCAATACTGTTGAGCAGTATTAAAAATTTGAGAAGAATATGAAATGGGATAAAGTAATTACTTCGGAAATGGAATATCAGAACGCCTTAAAACGCTTATCTGAAATATTTGACGCTGTTCCCGATACACCAGAAGGTATGGAGGCGGAATTGCTGGTGACCTTGATCGAAAAGTATGAAAAGGAGCATTTCCCAGTTTCAATGCCGGAACCTATAGCTGCTATTCGCGAAGTGATGGAAAGAAAGGGGATTAAAGATAAAGATTTGATTCCTGTGATGGGGAGTAAGTCTGCAGTCAGCCTTGTACTCAATAGAAAAAGACCTCTTACTATAGATATGATTAGAAATTTATCTGATTTTTTAGGGCTTCCTGTTGAAGTCTTAATACAGCCTTATGAAATCAATGGAGATCGGAAAGTAGGAGTTTGAGAATTTGAAGAGCCAACCCAGGTTAAAAATCTGTCAGCGAAGAAAACACAAAGCCTCACTTTTGGGTGAGGCTTTGTAGGTTTAATAGGTAGGTAGATAAAGGAATGGATTATTTCTCATCAGGCACAATACTGATGGCAAAACCTCCACCAGGGGCAGTAAATTGTTTAATAGTTGATTTGTTGTTCACTTTCTCAGTTCGGATTTCATAGGCCTGTGGGTTTTCTTTATAATGGGCATCTTTGGTATCACCATAAATGGTAGCTATATATTTTTTGCCCTTCTCCAAAAAGTCAAGACTTACTTTTACTGTTCTGGATTCCAGTCCATTAACATTGCCCACATACCAATTTGGTCTGTCCTTTTCTTTTCTAGCAATGGTAAGGTAATCGCCTGGTTCTGCTTCTAAATATTTACTTTGGTCCCAGTCTACGGGAACTTCCTTGATGAATTCAAATGCATCAGGAAAACGATCATAGTTTTCAGGCAGATCAGCAGCCATCTGCAATGGACTATACATGGTCACATAAAGTGCCAGTTGATTGCATAAGGTACTGTTAACATGGGAATTGTTGTCAGGATTAATTTGGCTGATATCCATTTCAAAAATGCCAGGTGTATAATCCATAGGTCCCCCAATCAATCTGGTAAATGGTAAAATTGTTACATGGTTAGGTTTAGAACCACCAAATGCCTGATATTCTGTTCCTCTTGCTGATTCATTGCCAATTAGGTTGGGATAAGTTCTGCAAATTCCTGTTGGCCGAACTGCTTCATGGGCATTGACCATAATTTTATAATCAGCTGCTTTTTCGATGGCATATTGATAGTGGTTGACAATCCACTGACTGTAGTGGTTGTCTCCTCTTGGTAAAATATTACCTACATAACCGCTTTTTACAGCATGATAACCATTGTCATTCATGAATTTGTAGGCTTCATCCATATGGCGTTCATAATTCCTGACAGAACCAGAAGTTTCATGGTGCATGATCATTTCTATTCCTTTACTCTGGGCGTAATTGTGGATTTCCTTCAAATCAAAATCTGGATATGGAGTGACAAAATCAAAAACATAATCTTTTGAATGGCCAAACCAATCTTCCCAACCTATATTCCAGCCTTCCACAAGGACAGCATCAAAACCATGCTTAGCCGCAAAGTCAATATATTTTTTGACGTTTTCTGTTGTAGCTCCGTGTGTGCCATTGGGTTTAACCTTTGTATAATCGGAGGTCCCCAATTTAACTGCAGCAAGTTCATTAGTGTATGCCCAACTGCTCTTTCCTGTTATCATTTCCCACCAAACTCCAATGTATTTGACCGGCTTTATCCATGAAGTATCTTCAATTTTGCAAGGCTCGTTTAAGTTTAACGTAATTCTGGAGGCTAGCACCTCTCTGGCATCATCTGAGACAATGATAGTCCTCCAAGGAGTATGACCAGGGGTTTGCATATAAGCCTTATCCCCATTGACATCCGGTGTTAGCCAAGATTCAAAAACCATAGTCTTATCATCCAGCTCCAAATGCATGGCTGGATAATCGACCAATGCTGCTTCATGAAGATTGATATACAAGCCATTTTCCGACTTCATCATCAAAGCAGTCTGAACTCCTGTTGGTGAAAAGGAAGTTTGGGAAAGATTTTCTGTAACAGCTTCCTCCATGATCGCCCTTATCTCTGACAGTTTTGACCGGGTATAATCGTATTCCTGAGTGTCGTAATCTCCAGGAATCCAAAATGCAGTATGGTCCCCAGCCATCGCAAATTCTGTTTTTTCATCACTAATAACAAAATAGGCCAGTTCTGATTGCTCTGGAAATTCATACCTAAACCCTAAACCACTATCAAACAACCTAAAGCGCAAAACCAATATTCTGTTGGAATTCTGCTGCCTTAATTTGATTTCCATCTCATTGTAATGGTTTCTAATGGAGGCTTCCTCACCCCAAACGGGTTTCCATGTATTATCGAAAGTAGTGATTCCACTACTTTCGACTTTAAAATTATCTATAAGGTCAACATCGTCATTTTTAAGATCGAAGCCCATACCGCTCTTATTAATGACTTCTTGACTTTTGTAATTCAGAGAATAAAAGGGTGTTCCCTTATCATCAAGTTCAAATACCATCTCAAGATTACCGTCCGGTGATCTTAGGCTTTGGGCAAGGATACTTCCTGTGATCCCATAAAGGAAACACAGGACTATAAATACTTTTTGCATAACTTTTGTTTTCAGTTTACGTCGTTAATCTCTCTATCTTTTGGGATGAGCTTATTGCTTGTCAAACGAGATGGTTCCTCCCTGTAAGTTTACCGTTACTAAATAATTACCAGCATTTTCTGGGCTAATCATCCATTTATTATCAGGAGAGGAACAAACACCAACCACAAATTGATCAGGTTCTGATATGGATTTAGCTGCCTGAGAGGCAAAAAGCCATTCTCCATCACACCAGTCTCCTATGAAGCCTGCTATTTTTATTTCACCTGCGAATAATGGGCCTTGGTAGGTAAATATGGCTTCATCTGAGGGACTTTGTGTCATGGTTGATGAAGCCTGGGGATTCCATCCTGCAGGAGAACCATTGCCAACCAAACCTAGGTAGTTAAATTTCTTAAAGGCAGTAAGCAATAGCTGAAAATCCATTTGATTGGTATTTCCATTGATGTCATTCAATGAAATCGAAATATCATAAGTGAAGTTTGTAGTTAAATGATCCACGGCAATTACTTCATGCATCAGTTTATAGTCCAATTGATTTACTTCATAGGTATAAACTTCTTGTCCTAATGAATCAATGTTTATCAAATAATCTGACATGCCCCTGTTATCTGATATGATCATTTCAATAAATGTGTTCGCTTCTTTCCATTCCAGAGACATTAATGCATTATCATCTATTCCAGACAGCTCAATTAGAGGTATCCGTGTATCTTCTGGTTCATCTTCCACACAGGAGGAAATACTGAATAGGCAGGTAGTCAATACCATTATTACGATAGTAATATGGTGTAGGCCATCATTTATTATCTTTTTCATACGATTAGTTCTATTGTTGAGAATTACTTTTTGGGCTGATTGAATAGGTAAATTGAAACACCTTATCAATTATAGCCAGGGTTTTGAACCAATTGGGGATTTACATTAAGTACATTTCTTCCCAATGGGAAAATTCTCAGATGTGTGGAATTATCAGGTTCCTTATCCCACCAATTTCCCGTGGTGAACTTTCCAAAGCGGATCAAATCAGTTCTTCTCCTTCCTTCTGCTAGAAATTCTCTTCCCCATTCGTCCAAAAGTTCCTGTTCAGTTAGCTCGCTACCGTCCAATGCATAAAGACTTTCCGATCCTTGTGGATAATACCTCCCTCTTACCTCATTCAATAAGGTCGATGCTTCTGATAAATTCCCATTTCTAAACTTACATTCAGCCAACATATAGTATGCTTCCGCCATACGAATTTCTACATAATCTGATTCGATTTTGTTTGGGGATTCATCAGGATAGAAGGGGTATTTGACTGGATAGATTCCGGAGTTTTGGTCTGCATGATTCATGTTAGATTCTTTATCTGCCAGTTCCTGACCAGGCTTTAGATCTTCGAAATGTCCTACTTGATCCCGGATATAAAGGTTATAGCCTCTGGAAGACTTGACAGTGTCTTGATTATCGTTATAAGTGAGGTAACCCATAAGAAACATACCTTCTCTGGTGCTATGGCCTATGTTTTTATATTTCTTTATGCGGATGTCATCAGGGTATTTTTGGAATTTGACAAATGGTTTTCCAAGGTTAAAGCTGTATTCCACATTGTCTACATCCTTTCCAGGCTGCATGCTAAACCTCGGGTTAGAGCCTCCAAATTCCGAGAAACCAAAATATTTGTCCACATTATAGGGAGCCATCCACCAATACATGCCCTCAGTATATTGCCAGTGGGATCTACCAAAAGTGCCAGGGAAAGCAAAAATGGTTTCTTTACTATCGTCATTATTGTAATCAAAAGGCGCATCCCATCTTTCTTCTATTCCATATTCTCCATAAACGCCATTGATTAAATCCTGACAAATTTGTGCACATTCCGCATATTTATCTTCTCCAATATAGACTTGAGCATTTAGGTAGAGCCTTGCTAATAATGCCATAGCTCCCGCTTTGGTCCACCGACCATCAAAAGCCGCTGTTCCTGGATCACCTTTGCTCAATAAATCAGGAAGGGCATCCTTCAACTCGGTTTCAATAAAAGAAAAAGTCTCTTGAGGAGTGGATTGGGGTTTACCTTTAGTTTCTCCTTTTACAGCAGTGATGATTTCAATATTTCTGTAAAAATCAAATAGTCTAAGGTAATACCATGCCCTCATGGTTTTCAATTCTGCCAATAATTGCATTTGCTCTGCTTCATTCATCCCAAACTTTGTCGGATCTAATGCTGCGATATCCTCCATGGAATTCGTCGCTTGAACGATACCCGTATAAAGATTCCCCCAGGCATTATTGACATAAGCGTCCTCCGGTGTCCATTCATGTTTGTGGGCGCGGATATAAGTGCCACCGTCAAACCAATCTCCCTGACGGTTAGGGGTCATCATTTGATCAGCTGAAAGCTCCTGTAGAATGTACTGATCACCTTGGACAGTCCAATAACCGTGTTCGAAGGTCCTTAGAAAGGTCCTGTAAACGTCATCGCGCGTCTGGATGAAATTCTCAGACGTCACCCTGTCGTATAATTCCTCGTCCAAATCGGTACAAGCCATCATCAAGATGGAAGAAAATACTAATACTATTGCTTTAATGATATATTTTCTGGTATTCATGGTTTCAAGAGTTTGGTTAGAATCTAAAGTTTGCACCAAAAATCACCTGTGAGGTAGATGGATAATATGCTCTGGAGGCATTGATTCCTGGATAAAGCCCATTGACGGGATATGCATCTGGATCTCCTCCTTTAAATGATGTAAAAGTCGCCAAGTTCCTGGCTGCACCATAAAACCTTATCGAACGGACATACTTTGACTGAACATCAAAGGTATAACCTAGTGAAATATTGTCAAGTTTGACAAAATCTCCCTTTTCAAGAAAATAATCTGAAAGAACCGCTGAGGTGCTACTGCTAGTCAGTCGAGAATATTTTTCTCCATCATAAGCCGTTTCCAAGACATTGGCTTCTGACTGTGTAGCAGGAGTACCTATATAAAAGGCCAGTGTATTGAAAATTTCATAACCAAAATTACCCCTTAGGAATATACTTGCATCCCAGTTCTTATAGGTGAAGTTATTGCCAATACTGCCGGTAAATCGCGGCAAACCGTTTCCTACATATCGTTTGTCTTCATCAGACGCTCTGTCAGCAGTAATTACATCACCTTCATTGTTATAGACTAGAAGTTCACCATTGTCACTCACCCCTGCTGATTCTAGCATATAAAATGATCCCACTCTTCTGCCTTCTTCTAATCTTTGGGCTGTTCCTGGAGAACCAGGGGCTGGCATGCCCACCACATCGAGGAAGCTTTGTCCTTCAAATTGATCATTTGAGAACGAAACGAATTTGTTCTGGTTGGTTGCGCCAACAAAGGACATTTGGTATCTAAAGTCACCTTGATCGACGATGGTGGCATTTAACTGAATTTCAAGTCCTGAATTCTCCATGGTACCTACATTGGCATAGGTAGAACCAACGAGGTTCGGGGGAAGTTGGACATTGTAATACCCTAAAAGATCTTCGTTTTTTCTGTTATAATAATTGATGCTACCAGATATTTTATTGTCCCAAAGACCAAAATCCAATCCGACATTAAAGTTTTTGGCAGTCTCCCATCTGAGGTTATAGTTGGTGTTTTGGTTTGGCCCCCATACTTGGTAAAATTCGCCATTGATAGGGTAGTAACCATAGCCAGTATAAGTGTCCAAAGAAAGGTAATTGCCAAAATTTTGGTTTCCGGTCACACCATAGTCAGCCCTTATCTTCAAATCCTCAAGCCATGAAATGCCTTGAGCAAAGGCTTCATCACTAATCCTCCAGCCTACAGATAATGCAGGAAAACTTCCCCATTTATTATCATAACCAAACTTGGATGATCCCTCATGCCGCAAACTGGCTGAGGCCATGTATTTTCCTTTGAAGGAATAGTTTACTCTTCCAAAAAAGGCAATGAGTTTAGAGGAGTTTTTATAACTGCCCATTCCCAGTCTTCCTTCTTCCTGATTATACAATCCTGTTCCAATATTATTATAGGTAAAAGCATCACTTGGGAAATCCCTGTTAGAAATATTGATGCCGGAATTTTCAAAGTACTGATAGGAATAACCGGCAAGGGCTTTTAGATCATGCTTATCATTGCTGAAATAATAGTTGCCTATCCATTCAAAACTACGGGTATCGTTTTTATTATAATTTCGCGATGCGGAGTTGTCGCCACCTTCGTTGTTAATAGCATAGGTGGAATAAGAAGGTCTAAAGAAAAAGTCAAAATAATCAGCAGTGGATTGACCCAAGGTGATTTTAGTATCTAAAGTAGGTAGGATGTTCAGGGTAAAACTTCCGTTCCAATCAATTACCTTTTCCTCACTTCCACTCAATTCCAAATCCAATCTTTCCCGAATATTATAGGGCGCACTATAGCCACTTTGAATGTTAAAATAACTGGATGGGCTGTCAGGATCCCTTACAGGAATCGTAGGATTGAGGGTGAGAGCTTGGTTAAACACGTCATAATCAGCATTTCTTCTCTTGGTAAAGCGAGGTGCAACATTGATATTTACTTTGTATAAATTACTTTTTGCTGTATGTTGGTACATCAACCTTGCACCATATTCATTTCTCTTTGACCGGGTATCTATCCCTTCACCATCTCTATAGTCTATAGTTGCTCTGAAACTATTTCGGCTATCTCCGCCTGACAAGGACAAGGTGTGCTGCTGTGTCAATGCATAATCTCTGGTCACTTCATTTAACCAATTAGTTTGGTAACCATAATCATTCCCCCTTTCATGGGCTACAAATTCTTCCGCAGAGAGGGATCTCAATGGCTTATTTAGAAAATCAAATGAGGTATATCCATTATATTCGGCACTAGATTCTCCTTTTCCCGATTTGGTAGTAATGATAATTACCCCATTGCTTCCTCTAGTTCCATAAATAGCTGATGCTGCACCGCCTTTTAAGACATCAATTGATTCAATATCATTTTGATTAATATTTTCCAAACTCCCGCCCGGGAAACCATTGATGACAATTAAAGGGCCTAGTCCAGCATCCCGAGAGGAAACACCTCTAAGTTGGATACTAGGGCCTGAATTAGGATCTGCACTAGCCGAATTAGAAATGCTCAAACCAGCAACTTTTCCTTGTAAGGACATTAAGGGATTATTAGCAGCGACTGTTAAGAGTTCTTCACTACTAACATGTGTAACGGCACTGGTTAGTTCTTTTTTGTCCAAGGTACCGTAACCTACAACGACTACTTCTCCCAGAGTTTCTAATGTTTGCGAAAGCGTTACATTAATTTCAGATCGTCCATCAATTGATAATTCCTGAGTTTCGTAACCCAAAAAACTAAAAATTAATTTTCCATCAATATCAGATGATGAGATACTTAACTCATAAAGCCCATCTATATTGGTAACAGTTCCCCGGCTTGTTCCCTTAATCAAGACACTTACACCAGGCAATGCATCTCCTTTGTCATCTTTTACAAGTCCTTTTACTATCGATTGAGCAAAGGAAGCATTGGCATTGATTAAAAATAAACTTATAAGAAGTAAAACAATTTTGGGCAATATCCTGATTGGACAGAAATTAGGAAGTACCTTGTTACTCCCTCGATTGCGTAGAGTTTGGTCCATAATTTTGGGTTTTGGTTAATAATTGAAAATGTGGAAAATACCACCTGAACAAAATTAACTTGGTCAAAACCCTACATCAATTCAGTGATAAAAAAGGTAAATCAAGGAAAAATTAACTGCCTTAATATCAGGTTGTTAAGCTATTTTTGGAAATAGTTTAGGTAAATGCTTGGTAAATGATTTTTTAACAGTTAGCCTTTTAGATAAAACCATTATGCCTAAAATTACGAGATGGATAACGCCTTGATGTTCATTACTGCATTGTCAAATTCATCATTGGGAAGTATGGATTTACTTTTTACTTTATTTTTATAGTTATATATAGTTCTTAAAGAATAATTAAGGATACCAGCTATCTTTTCGTAGTCCCTTATTCCCAAGCGCATCAATGCAAAAATTCTAATTTCCGAAGGTAGTTGATTACTGTCTTTTATTAAAAACTGATCTTCAGGCTCAAAGAATGTGTTGAAGCTTTCTAGAAAATGCGGGAAAATAGAAAGAAAAACATGATCCAAGTCTTTGTAAAAATTAGCCGTTTTATCCTTTAATTGAAGAGAATCAATAATAGAATGAATATCATCGAATTTCCTATCCAAAAGTTTCCTATTGATAGATCGACTTACCATTTCCAGTTTTTTTAAGTGCTGTGCTTCCTTGTCAAAAGAATAAACAATATACTCTTCTTTAATTTTATTGGACTCTAACAGTTCATCGTTAGCGGCAACTAGTTTTGTATTGGAATTGGCTAATTCTTTCCTTGCAGTTTTTAGTTTTTTGTTTTGTCGATAAATCGTAAAAAGGAAAAATGCTATTATAATTCCTACTCCTAATAATACCAATGTAATAAAGAGAAGTTGGTTATTTTTATATTTGATTTCAGCTTGCCTGTAAGCTTCTATTTCAGGTAATATTTGAGCGACTTGCAACTTTCGCTGTTTTGAACCATAAAAACTTGCATCCTCAGCAGCTTGTTGAATAAAATTATAAGCCCTTTCAGTTTCTCCTTTCCGAAATAGTAATGTCGATAAATTCATCAGCGCTACGGTTTCCTTTGTGTTAGAATGAATATCATAGATCGCTGCTTTTATAAAATATAACTCAGCAATTTCTTCATCACCCACAGACCAGTAAGACTGACCGATAGAATTATTGGCTCTTGCTAATTCATGTTTTGTCAATCTGAAGTTATGCAACAAATACTTATAGGAATCTTTGATTGCTTCTGGTGCCCAATCGGCTTCAGCCAAAGATCCCGTAATCCAACTATACTGTGCTTGTGTAATATTTAAAAACTGGAGTGCTTTTTTAAGACTATCTATTCCGTTCTGCCTATAAATGGGGGAGTAAAAATTGTCACCAATGTAATCGGTCAAATTCAGATAAGTTCTTGCAGACTCTTCCAGAAATCCTATCCTGCTACTATCATTCAAAATGGAAATATCTATGCTTTTTAATGAATCAAGCGCTTCCTTAAATAAGCCTCCAGACCGGAGAACAAAAATATTATCAAGTTTAGCCTCGAATATTTCCTGCTCATCTTCGATATCTAGCGCCAGACTGATTCTTCGAGAGGCATATTTCAAGGCTGAATCGTACCGATAAGCTTGATATTCTTTGCTCAACATTTTAGTCAAACGGTAACGATCCTCTAATGATGAGGTGCTTTTTAATCTATCTTTTATTAAAATAATTTTGTTCGTTTTATGACTGGTAAAACTATCAATTTTTATTAAAGACCATTCCAATTGGCGTATTAAACTATCTCTATCCTCTTGCCCAGAGGAATTATGGCACACTATAAAAAGAGAAAATAATATCAGTAAATTCTTCATGTAATGATTGTAAATGAACTGAATCAAAAACAAAAGTAACCATTTGTGACTAACAACAAATAGGAGCCAGAAAAAAAGCCATTCACGTAAGAAGATGTCCTTTTTATATCTGAATCAAAGAATTAATTGCATTTCCTAAATCATTCTCTAGTGCTAAAGGTGGATTGGTACTTATAGTTTATGCAGGTATGAATATCATTTTTCCCTTAACCTGAAAAGTGCAAAGGGAAATAGGGATGAAGAAAAGTATGGAAGGGCTTTTCAATCTATAAAACAACTACTCCAATTATTTACTTTATTTGTCATTGCTGTAAAACGTAGTAAAATATTCTATTGTATTATTGCTACACAGCCTAATATTATTTAATATTCCTTTTTTAAACCATGAACCATCTTATGAAAAAATTATTCTTACTTCCATTGGCCGCAATCATTGGCCTATTGTTCTTTCAGGGAACCCAAAAATCTGAGTTGAGCAGTAATCCAGAATTAGAGGTAGCTGGGAAAAAAATCCCCAAAAAAGTAATGGCAGTAGTAGATCAAAAATGCTATGGATGCCATAACCCAGATGCTAGAAGTGAAAAAGCAAAGTCCAAGTTGGATTGGGATGCTTTACAGACTCTAAGTAAATCCGAGCAGTCAGAAGCAAAAGATAAAATCTACGAGGTACTTTCCGAAGGCAATATGCCTCCTAGAAAATTCTTGGAAAACAAGCCTGAAGGCAAATTATCAGAGGACGAATTGGCCCTGCTTATGAAATGGAGCAAGACCAAAAGGAAGTAATTGGGAGCTAGACCTGACTCTTGTTATAAAGCTGTTCGGGATTTGTAAGCCCAAACAGCTTTATGATTAAAAATTTTCTTGAACCAGCTCCATATTCACTACGGCTCCGGCAATATTTCCCTTCGCTACAGCATTGGCCACAGAGCGCATTCCAGTGCTATTATCCCCACAGGCCAACACTCCCTCGACACTTGTTTTCTGCATTCCATCAACCTTGATATAGCCATCTTCACTTATTTCACAGCCCAATGAAGCGGGGATATTGGAATGCTGGCTGAAGGGAATCGTTGCATATAAGGCTTCGAAGTCTTCACTACTTCCGTCCTTAAAAACTACATGTTTGATTTGGCCGTTTTCATGAACGAATTCAGCTATTTCCTTTTCAATAATGCTAATATGGTGCTTTTCGAGCTTTGAAAGCTGCTCTTTGTCCAAGTTGGCCTCTCCAGTGGTCAATATGCTTAGTTTATCGGTGAGATTAGCGACCAACGGACTTATGTGCATTGCCTTTTCTCCATTTGCCATGATCCCTGTTTTCTTTTGGCGGATTTCAAAGCCATGGCAATAGGGACAATGAACCACTGAAATACCCCAACAATCCGCAAAACCTTTAATATCAGGCATAATGTCTTTTATGCCTGTTGCAAAGATGAGTTTTTTTGCGGTGTATGCATTTCCTTTGGCCGTGCGAATTAAAAAAGAGCCTTTGAGTTGCTGTCCTTCAGTGGCTATGTCTTCCAAGAATTGTACGGTTCTATATTCTAAAACCTGAGTTTTGGCTTTGACAGCAATTTCACTGGGCTTTACACCGTCTTGCGTAATGAAATTATGGGAATGTGGGCTTTGTCTATTGCAGGGGAGACCACTGTCTATGACCAGTACTTTTCTTAATGATCTCCCTAGGCTCATGGCCGCAGAAAGCCCGGCATAGCTGCCTCCAATGATAATTACTTCGAAATTGTTTTGAATATCCATAAGATGATGCTGTGAAAATTATAAGTGTTTTATCGACTAATCAGAATTGCAGATGCTTATTGCAACAATGTAGCAAACAATTATAGCACAAACACAGACCCCGCTAAATAAGTTGCAATATTGTTGCAAATTGTTTAGCGGGACTGCATCTTATGAGTGGAGGTAAAGGTTAATTAATTGGGCTCCACATAAAAAATATCAGCTGATGTTACCTCAAAGAAAAGGTCAGTTTAAATTGGACAGAAGAGAGGGGGACTTCCACCATTCCTTCGCCATCATTTTCCGATTCATAAGGCATGTTGACATTTTGTTTAAAATAATCAACAGATAGGCCTATTGCTTTACGTCTGATGGTAAGCCCAAAACTTGGATACAAGGACATGTCTGACATGGCTCCTTCAAGACCGTCTCCAGCAAACATGGTAAAGTAATCTTCTGTTGATTCATCATAATAATCCACGAGCATGGCATGGTAGGATAATCCCAGCTGAGCCCTGAAATCAACTATCAATTCTTCTACAGGATTATAGCTTATTACGGGGCCCAGTTTTGTAGACAAACTTGCTCCATGAAAGATATCAGGGTCTCCTGATTGACCAGTACTGGACTCAATATACTCCGCCCAATCAAGTTCAGTATAGCTTAAGTTGATAATCGTCCAGTCCAAACCATATTTTAAGGAGCTATAACTCCTTTTATTGAAATAGAAATTCCTTCCCCATTCAAAGGTATAGCCTTTGGAAGCACCGATTTTACCATCTCTCACATTGTCGTAAGGGGACATGGAAGAATTTAATTCACTGTCGGAAACATTATTGAGTCCTAATCTTATATAACTCCCCCTGAAGTCTGTGGGGAAACTTTGCTGGTGAGCCACTTGGACTTGAGTACTGTCTTGTGCATAGCTATAGGTAGAAGTAAAGAAGACTAATTGGAGCAATGCCAAATAAAATAAATTGATTTTTCGTTTATTCATGTCGTTGTGTTTTTGATGAGTGTAATAGGTATTTGATTAAAGTGATTATTTTCAAGGGGCTAAACCCTTGGAAATAATCATTGATAAGTTGTCTGTTTTGTTTTCCTTACCTAAGCTATATGCTTCCATGATTTGCTATCAGTAAAGTCTTTGGAGAAAGGGGATCAGGATTTGGGAAAAGTAATGGTCCATTAATATTTGTTTTGAAATTGTAGCCTCGGCATTCTTAATGTATCATGTGCAAAAATTAATTTTCTCAAAATTATCGTTTTAGACTTTGCTTGTAAATACTCAAAAATGAGTATTTTTCACTGATCAAAACCTACTTTGTACTTGCGCTTATATTGGGGATTAGGACATGAATAAGCGATTTAATCATGGTGATTAAGGATGATTTTTGCGATAGCATGTTTTTAAAATTTCCTTATCATGGGGCTATAAGCTGATAAAAATTGGATTTACTGTTTTTTATCATTAAAAATATCCTCCAGTCTCTACTATGTTTGGTCAGTAATCTATATCTTAGAATTCATTCCTTTTTATAACCTAATCCCCAAAATGATCGCAACATCATCATCCATACGAATTGATTCTGAATCGAGGATTCCAAAATACCAGCAAATCATCAATTCCATTATTGAGGATATCGAGAAAGGTGTACTTTCCGTAGGGGAAAAAATCCCTTCCATCAATGAAATAAGTGAGGGGCATTACCTCTCGAGAGATACAGTCGAAAAGGCCTACGGTCAGCTTAAGAAAAAGAAAATTATCATTTCGGTAAAAGGTAAAGGCTACTATGTAGCCAGGAACGTGTCCCAGTCCCAAACCAAAGTAATCTTTTTACTTAATAAGCTATCCAATTACAAACTGCGGATTTATAATTCGTTTGTTAATAGCCTAGGGCCCGATTCCCAAGTGGATTTAAACGTATATCATTGCGATCCGCAGCATCTTATTAACCTTTTGAAAGAGAATACTGGAGCTTATGATTATTATGTGATCATGCCCCATTTCAAGGATAAGGAATTACATCATCTTAATTATGATCAAAAGGTCATCAAAAGTATAAAGGAAATTCCTGCCGAAAAGGTGATCATCATGGATAATCATCTTCCTGATGCAGGTTTGGATACTGCAGCGATTTATCAGGATTTTAGGATGGATATTTATCAGGCACTCAAAGAGGGAATCGCCAGGATCAAAAAATATGAGAAGCTGATTTTGGTGTATCCGGACAAGGTCATTTATCCTTATCCAAGTGAAATCAAGCAGGGATTTAAGAAATTTTGTGTGGAATTTGGGATCAACTTCGAGATCATTGACACGATTTATCCAGATATGGAACTGGACCAACACGATGCATATATCTTAATCGAGGAAAATGACCTGATCAATCTGATGAAGCAAATCAGGGAAAATGACTATGAACTCGGAGAAGATATTGGGGTGATATCCTATAATGATACACCACTGAAGGAGCTTTTGGGTATCACGGTCATGTCTACCGATTTTAAAGTGATGGGGGAAACGGCTGCCTATATGATCAAAAAGCATAAAAAAGAGGTGGTAAAAAATGTCTTCAACTTTATTGATCGAGGTTCTATTTGATGATGGAATTGGTGGTCGTCCATAACAGTACAGGACAGCTGTTTCTTTGAACTTTTTTATTTTCACCTTTACCCAAAATACGAAAAGATAGAAATATGTCCCAAGAGAATAACCTTGTAAAGAAGCTCGAAGCCGTCAATGAATATGAAAGAGAGCCCATTCCACAGCATAAGCTAAAGAGTTGGAAAAGCTTTGTCGGTACCTATGCGGGTGAACATACTGCAGGAACTGAATTTGTTTTGGGACCGCTGTTTGTGGCTCACGGTGCCAGTGCCATTGATTTGGTTACAGGGCTTTTGGTTGGGAATATTTTGGCTGTTTTGAGCTGGGCCTTTCTTACTGGAAAAGCTGCTACCAAGACCCGTCACACCCTTTACTTTCAACTTGAGAAAATAGCAGGAAGTAGATTTACCATGATATATAATCTGGTCAATGCCGTGGCATTTTGCTTTCTGGCAGGGGCAATGATTACCGTGGCAGCAACGGCAGTGGGGATTCCTTTTGATATGGCCATGCCAGCCCTCAATGATACATTACCTACCAGCATTGGTTTTGTACTGACGGTTTTTGTAGTCGGGGCCATCACCACAGTCATTGCCATGTTTGGCTTTAACCAAGTGGTGAAGTTTGCCAATATTGCCGCGCCTTGGATGATCATGATCTTTGTTGCTGCAGCCGTGGCCGTTTTGCCACGTTTGGGCATTCACTCTATCAGTGACTTTTGGCCGGTGGCAAAGGAAACCATTTGGTCAGGAGTTCCATTGGAGGGAAATACCAAATTCACCTTCTGGCATATCATGTTCTTTGCTTGGTTTTGTAATATGGCCATGCATATCGGAATGGCTGATATGTCTATTCTAAGGTATGCCAAAAAGTGGACTGCTGGTTTTGCGACTTCTACAGGCGTATTTCTGGGGCATTATGTTGCATGGATTGCCTCAGGTATACTTTATTCACTTTTCTTGCTGGAATCAGATAATAGCCTGGTATTCGCTCCAGGTCCAATCGCTTATGAGGCAGTGGGAATTGCCGGGGCCGTTTGTGTGATCATTGCCGGATGGACCACCGCTAATCCAACATTGTACCGTGCCGGTCTCGCCATTCAATCGATCAATCCCAAGTGGAAAACATGGAAAGTAACCTTATTTGTAGGTTTGATTACGACGATTGCAGCTTGTTTTCCGGCATTAATGATGCAGTTGTTGGATTTTGTGGCGCTTTATGGTTTGGTACTGATGCCATTGGGAGCGGTCATCTTTATGGATATTTTCCTTTTGCCAAAAATGGGTATGAGGTCCAACTTTGCGGAAGTGAATAAAAGTGCTTTCAATCCCGCTGTGGGCATTACCTGGTTGGTGACCTTGGTTTTCTGTGTAGGACTTAACCTCTTCGGAGAAATCGAGATCTTCTTTCTAGGGCTTCCAGGATGGTTTGTGGCGGTGATTGTGTATTTGATCAGTAGTAAACTGGTCCAAAGGAATTATAAGGAGGTGCCCAGTCCAACAGTGGTCCACAAATCAAGAAAAACAGTTCCCATTTCCTAAAATGACTTAACATGAACAATATATTTAAAATCATTTCTTTCATTTCTTTAGGCCTGACCATAGTACCTTCCTTTTTAGTGTTTTCAGGTTCGATTACTGCAGATCTTTGTAAAACATTAATGTTTGTTGGTACAGTGGTATGGTTTGTAACAGCGCCAAAATGGATGAATAAAAAGGAGGAAGTTGAAGTATGAAGGTGTTCGTATTCAATTTGTAAGGAATAAATTTGTGCTTCCAAAAGTAAAATGATTATCTTTTGCGCTTCTTAAGTAAAACAATAATGCCCAATGCCTAGAGTCCAATACATAATAGCCTGTCTTTTGATGGTGATACCTTTTCTCGGATATGCCCAACAGGAGACTTTTCCCCTTTATTCGAAAGAAGCTCCTAATACAAAGGCACTATTGGAAAAGGATGTGATTGGCAATGGGGGAAGAATAGAAAGAGTTGCTGTGCCCCAGATTACAGTTTACAGACCTCAAAAAACAGCGAGTAACGGTAAAGCCATATTGATATGTCCAGGTGGAGGATATGGAATTATAGCCATACAGCATGAAGGACACCAAATAGCAAGATGGTATAGTGATAGAGGCTATACTGCCGCTGTCCTTAAGTACAGGCTTCCGGAAGAAGATCTGCTTAATGAATCTTGGGAAGTCCCCTTAATGGATGCAGAAGAAGGAATTCGCTTCTTAAGAAAAAGAGCAAAAAAATGGCACTATGACAGTGATAAGATAGGTGTTTTAGGTTTTTCCGCTGGGGGGCACCTTGCTTCATCTGTCTCTGTGCATAACCATGCGGCAGAAGGAAAGGAGCCTAGTTCTAGACCAGACTTTAGTGTATTGATTTATCCGGTTATCAGCATGGATACGAGTGTTACCCATCAGGGGTCAAGACGTAATTTGTTAGGTGAAAAGCTTAACACAGATCTGGAAAATTACTTCTCCAATGAAACGCAAATAAATCATACTACACCTCCTGCTTTCTTGGTGCACAGTTGGGATGATACCGCTGTTCCACCGGAGAATTCCATAAGATATGCCAAGGCCCTAAATCAAAAGGGTATAAAGTGTGAACTTCACCTCTTCGAAAAAGGCGGCCATGGTTATGGTAGAGGAAATATCGAAAGTCATGGAAATGCTTCCACTTGGCTTGAAATGAGTGATCAATGGATCTCAGATTTGTTTTCTGAATAAAAAATAATATATTATAATTGGGGTAAGCGTAGAAGCTTACCAGAGTTGTTAACCCTAAGCTTATTTAATTCTAGTACTTGACGGTGCCATGGCATCGTGCATGAAGAATTATGTTTTATCGTTAACAAACTCCCAAAATTATGATTTTAGTTGAAAAAGGCCTCTTATTAAAAATTGATGGCAAATCCCGGATTCCAAAATACCAGCAAATTGTAGATTCCATAATCAGAAATATAGAGAATGGCTCCTTGATGGTCGGGGATAAACTCCCTTCCATAAATGACATCAGTGAGGAGTACTACCTGAGCCGCGATACTGTAGTAAGGGCTTATAACCTCCTCCGTGAAAAGAAAATCATTACCTCTGTGGTCAGTAAGGGCTTTTATGTAAATAAAGCCGTCAACAGTTCCAACCACAAAACACTGTTTATTCTTAATAAGCTTAGTAATTATAAGCTGGAAATCTTCAATACCTTTGTCAATAGCATGGGCTCTGATAACCAGATAGATCTACGCATCTATCACTGTGATGCTCAATTACTGGTGAATATTTTAGAAGAGAATATGGGGGCTTATGATCATTTTGTGTTGATGCCTCATTTTAAAAAGGAATCCGGAAACCATGCGCATATCCATTGCAATGAACAGGTGCTGGAATGTTTGAAAAAGATTCCAAAGGATAAATTGGTGATCATGGACAATTACCTACCGGAATTGGGTGAAGATATTGCCTGTATCTATCAGGATTTCAAACAGGATATATACCAAGCCATGGAAGAAGCATTGCAAAAATTGAAGAAGTACAATAAGCTTATCCTGGCTTTTCCTGATAATCCTATTTATCCTTATCCAAAAGAAATCAAGCAGGGCTTTTTGAATTTCTGCCATACCCATGATTTTGATGCGGAAGTGCTCGATAAGATCTATCCGGATATGGAGTTGCAGGAAAAAGATGCTTATATCATTATTGACGAAAATGACTTGGTGAGTTTGGTGAAGCAAACACGTGATAGGCAATTTGAAATTGGAAAGGATATTGGTGTGGTTTCCTATAATGACACGCCACTCAAAGAGTTATTTGAAATCACCGTCATTTCTACAGACTTTGAATTGATGGCAGAATCGGCTGCCTATATGATCAAAAAACATAAACAAGAGGTGGTTTCGAACATCTTTAGATTTATAGATCGGGGATCGTTATAGTCATTTATTCCCCGATTGATGCAAACACTATGACAGGGTTATCATCCACTTCAATGTCTGATAAGTCATTGGAGTGGATCCTTAAAGTCTTTGCTTTCATTAAAACTTGTGGATGTACCAAAAACATAAATTGACCACTGTTTTCATCAAAGCCTATTGGTTTGTGCCAAAGGGATGCTTCAGTTAGTTCATTTCTTTTCAATGCCCCAGTGCTTTTATTGTACAAGACCAGTTCATGGTTCATCTTACCTTGTTCTTGGACTGAAATATGAAACAGGACCCAGTCTTTACCTTCGAAATAGTCTTCAATAAAGGCAAATCCTTTTTCATTGATCAATTGGAAGCCTTCCATAAAATCTAGCTCCCAAAATTCCGATGGAATTGAAAAAGGGCTGGAATTCATCTCAAAGGTGGGGTTTAAGGTGTCTGAGACGGAATAAACTTTAGGATTAAAGGCTTCTTTGAAAGAGATTTTTCCCTCGTAAAGGCTAAAATTTCTTTCCTGCACAGGAATCAATTTTCCCGTATAATCATTGTGCAAATAAGAAGCTAAAATATTGCCTTTCGGATCAGTTTCAATAAGCCTTTCCTGTACTATCGGCGCATTATAACCACCATAAAACAGGTAATTCCCATTCGTTTTTTTTATGAAAGTATCTACTAAAAAGTTGAACTTCTTGGTCGTCTTTTTGCTTCCAGAAAACGAAAATATTTCAATCGAACTTTCTTGACCATTTGAGACCAATACTTCCACCTGATCATTATCGACGATATAATCTTTAATATTGGGTAATTCATTAGGACCTTCTCCGACTGAAATGATTTTTCCTAAGTAGTTTCCTTCTCTGTCAAAATGGTGAATGCCAAATTGAGACAAATCCTTTCCTCTTTGCCGTTCATCTTTTACTAGGTATCCTTCATGGTATTTTCTAATTAGTAGTTGGGTACTTAATAAATTATCCGAAGTGGTTTTAAGGGGAACAATACCATCGACTATAAATGGCAAACTATCTTTTTCTATCGTATCTGGAGAAATTAAGATGACTTGTTTGTCTGTTGATTTTTGGCTGCAAGATGTAATAAAAGCGATTGCTAAAAAAGCAATATTGATAAACAAGAAACGGTACAAAAGCATATATCTAAAAATTTAACTATGAATATAGTTAAATTTAATTCAATACGAATTCTTTTCCAAACATATTTGAGAGATAATCATCTTTATTACGAATGATTCATGATATACATTTTGGAGATTTCCTTGTTCTTATTTTCTATCATTCCAGTTTTCCTAAGCTTTTTCCTTTATTATGCTCTAATGAACTGTGTTTGGGAGATCCGATGACCTGTGAGCCGTAGATGCCTGAATGTCCACTGAACAAATAGGCCACCACACAGGCCAGGCCAACATAAACGCCAGAATCCGCGCCGAAAAGTTCTATTCCCATTAGGGTACATGAGAGTGGTGTATTGGTGGCACCAGAGAATACAGCCACAAAGCCCATTCCTGCCAATAGGGCCATAGGCAAAGGTATTGCTCCTGAAAGCATATTTCCCAAGGTAGCACCAGTGTAGAATAGGGGAGTTACCTCTCCTCCTTTAAATCCTGCCCCTAAGGTCAGGGAAGTGAAGCCTATCTTGGCGAGAAAATCGTACCACGGAAGTTGGGAATTAAATGCCTCTACAATAGAGGGGACTCCCAGTCCAATGTATTTGGTGGTACCAATCAAAAATACCAAAATGGACACCAAGGCCCCGCCCGCTACAGGTCTCAAAGGGGGGTAATGTATTAGCTTTTTAAATATCTCTGCCCAGAAGGTGGTGGCTTTGGCAAATAACCTTCCGGCTAGTCCAAAACAAATTCCTGCTGGTATAATCCAAAGCACATTGACCAAATTTAAATCAGGAATAAACGGGATTTCATAATGGGTATGATGTGCTGCCCAGAAATCCGTACAGGCATAATCAGCGACATAAGCCCCCAAAAAAGCCGGCAAGATGGATTCATACCTCACCCTACCAATCATCAGCCATTCCAAGGCAAAAATCGCCCCAGCCAAAGGGGTCCCAAAAACAGATGCAAATCCTGCTGCTACCCCAAGTGTAATGACAGTTTTTCTGTCAATGGGCTTTAATTTAAACCATTTGGTGAATTGGTCTGCAATGGCCCCACCCATTTGTACGGCTGTTCCCTCTCGGCCTGCAGAGCCCCCAAAAAGGTGGGTCGCGATCGTACCAAAGAGAACTAATGGAGCCATGCGAAGTGGGATGGGTTTTAAGGGATTATAAAATTCCTCCAACAATTGGTTATTGCCCTTCACTACTGATTCGCCAAAGCGGTAGTAGACCCAGCCTATAATAAATCCGCCCAGCGGTAATAAAGCAATAATATATAAATTTTCTTCTCTGTAATCTGTCGCCCATTGCAGGGCAAAGAGAAAGAAAGCTGAGGCAGAACCTACCAACAATCCAATAAAAATGGCCAAAACCAACCATTTTATCGTGTAAATTAAGCTTGGATAGAATTCAGTTTGGATGAAACGCTTAAAATGTATTAATTCTCGTGCCCTCTCCAACATATGTATATCAGACTAAATTAAGTTTTCAGATGAGTTGAAGTAGGAGTCATCAGCACTGAAAAATCAGAGCGGTTAAAGGTGGTACCCCATCACCTGATGGCAAATATAGACTTTTTTCTTAACTTAAATCGATCAGCATAGTTATTGAAGAAAAAGCACTTATGAAAAATATTTTGATCACAGGAGGTTCTGGATTAGTTGGACAAAAGCTCACCAAGGTCCTAGAGAAGACAGGATACCAAGTGGCCTGGCTGAGCCGCTTTCCGGAAAAACAGTCCCAAAAATCCTTTAGCTGGGATATTAATCAGATGAAAATTGATCGGCAGGCATTGGAATGGGCGGATGCTATAGTCCATTTGGCAGGTGCTGGCGTGGCGGAGAAACGTTGGACTGCGGCAAGGAAAAAGTTGATTTTGGAAAGCAGGACACTTTCCGCCCAGTTGATCTTTGATGAACTGAGAACAATGGAGAAGAAACCAGAGGTACTGGTCTCTGCCAGTGGGGCTAATTATTATGGTCTGGACAATGGTGAAAAATGGCTCACTGAGGCAGATCCTGCAGGGCATGATTTTTTAGCGGAAGTGGTCGTCAAATGGGAAAGGTCGGTAGAGCAGTTTAATAGTCTTGGTATTCGAACGGTGACTTTGAGGACTGGAATAGTATTGGCAAAGGACGGCGGGGCTTTGCCCCAGATGTTACAGCCGCCTGTGGCAGCCCCCCTTGGTGATGGAAAACAATATATGAGTTGGATCCATATACAGGATTTGGTGGATATGTTTAGCTATGCCTTGGAACACAAAAACCTTAAAGGGCCGTACAATGCAGTTTCCCCACTTCCAGTGAGCAATAAAGTGCTTACACAGCAGGCGGCTAAGTTGAGCGGAAAACCGTTTGTGTCCCTGCCTGCCCCCGGTTTTCTATTGAAAATTGTTTTAGGGGAAATGGCGGGAATGATATTGGGAGGCAATAGAATCTCTTCAGACAAAATGATCAGTGCAGGTTATAAATTCAAATTCACTGAAATAGCACATGCCCTTAAAGATCTGTATCCATAAGTTCACCTGTTCATAATACAGCTCTGCCCCTTCCGATCAGGAACCAAAGCAAAGTTCCCAGTCCGGGTAAAATGATAACAATGATCAACCAGGTCACTTTATCCTTATCTTTGTGAAAGCGACTGTTGATGACATCAAAAACGGTAAAAACATAAATGATAATTCCAATGGAACCAAGTCCTAACATAGGTGAACGTTTAATCGATGAGAAAATTAACTTTAATTCGTTTATTTTACCTTCAGAATGAAATTACCTAATTTTTGTGAGAATTTAAGGAGAATTGAGTCGCACAGACTCAACTCTCAAAATATTTAATCCTATGATCAAAAGAATATTCACCCTCTGTTTGGGACTTTTGGCACTTTCTGCTTCGGCCCAAGAAGAAGTAGATCTTTCCTATTATCTGAGACCCGGATACAGTTATAATCCAGCTATTCCTACTCCTGCTGCGGTATTAGGCTTTGAAATTGGAGAATGGCATGTCAGTCATGACCAAGTGTATATGTACATGGAGAAATTGGCCGCAGCCTCTGATAGGGTCAACCTGGAAATTATCGGTAGGACCTATGAAAATAGGCCTTTGATGATGCTGACCATTAGCCATCCGGATAACCTGAACAGGCTGAATGCCATTAAATTTCAGCGGGCCCAGCTAAGAGACCCTTCCCAATCCGGGGAGGTAGATATAGAAAGTGCTCCAGTAGTTGCCTATATGGGCTATTCTGTTCATGGCAATGAGCCTAGCGGGGTCAATGCTTCCTTGCTTGCTGCATACCATTTTGCAGCAGCCAATGAGTTAGAGGAAGACTTACAAAATATAGTGATCCTGATAGAACCGGGGATCAATCCGGACGGGATCAATCGGTTTGCCTCCTGGGTAAATTCCAATAGAAGCATCCATATGAATGGAGATCCCTTGAACAGGGAACTGAATGAAGCATGGCCTCGGGGAAGAACCAATCATTACTGGTTTGACCTTAACCGAGATTGGCTACCTGTACAGCATCCGGAGTCCAGGGCCAGAATTGAGAAGATTCAGGAATGGAAACCTAATTTGGTTTTAGACTTTCATGAAATGGGGACGAATAGTACCTTTTTCTTTCAACCTGGAATCCCAAGCAGGAACCATCCCCTTACACCTAGGAAAAATTTTGAACTGACAGAGAAAGTAGCACAGTATCATGCGAAATATCTTGATGAAATAGGTTCTCTTTATTTTACACAGGAAAATTATGATGACTTCTACTATGGAAAAGGTTCTACCTATCCGGATGTCCAAGGGCAAATCGGGATTTTATTTGAACAGGCTTCTTCCAGGGGACATTTGCAGGAAAGTGTGAATGGGCCATTAAGCTTTCCATTTACCATCAGAAACCAGTTTACCGCCACGCTTTCTTCTTTTGAAGCGGCCGTGTCCATGAGAAAGGAGCTGAATACTTATATGAGGGATTTTTATCTCGATGCCAAAAAGGAAGCGGATAATGATACCAACAAGGCCTATATCTTTGGTACTCCAAATGACAAGGGAAGAACCAATCATTTGGCCGATATAATCCTCCAGCACGATATCAAAGTATATGGGCTCAAAGAGAATATCAATATCAATGGTGTTGACTTCAAGGCCAATCAGTCTTATATCGTTCCTCTTAACCAACCACAATACAGATTGATCAGGGGAATGTTTGAGACCAGAACTGAATTTCAGGACAGCTTATTTTATGACGTATCGGCCTGGACATTGCCGATGGCATTTGACATGCGTTTTATGACTGTCAATAGCAGGATCTTAAACCTGGCCAATGTGGAAGAGGTAAAAAGGGTGCCTCAGCATCCTGCAGGAGAACTAAAAGGAGCTGCTGGGGCATATGCTTATGCATTCGAATGGGGAGAATATTATGCCCCCAAGGCTTTATATCAATTGATGGAAAAGGGCTATAATCTAAGGGTCAGCCATAAAGAATTTGAGGAAGGCGCTGATAAGAAATTTAGCCGTGGGACGATTTTAATTGACAAAGGCCGCAAGCAAGTTACGGATCAGGACTTTTTTGAGGACCTGCAAGAGGTGGCCAGGCAAACAGGAATAGTCATCTCTGCTATCAATACAGGCTATACAGGGGGGATCAACTTGGGTTCACCAAGCATTTCTGTTTTGCAAAAGCCAGAAGTGGCATTATTGGTAGAAGATGGTGTTTCAAGTAGTGAAGCAGGTGAGATTTGGCATTTATTGGATCAAAGAATGGAAATGCCCATCACCCTTTTGCCCTCCAGCCTTTTTTCTAATGCCGATCTACAGCGATATAATGTGATCATCATGCCAAATGGCAATTATTCTGGAATCAACCAAGCTGGATCAGAATCCCTGAAAAGCTGGGTAAGAAATGGAGGAACCCTGATCGCCAGAGGAGCTGCCCTGAATTGGATCAACCAAAATAAAATAGGGGAGTTTAGTTTCAAAAATGAAACAGAAAAGGACAGTACCTTACAGAAGCGATATGCAGACATGGCCAATATCCAAGGTGCAAAAGTAACTGGTGGGGCGATCTTTAAAGTGAAATTGGACCTGACCCATCCCTTGGGCTATGGTTACCAAGATGAAAATCTCTTTACTTTTAGGAACAGTAATCAGTTTATGCTGCCTTCTGGCAATCCTTTTGCCAATCCTTTGATTTACACAGACAGCCCTTTGGCCAGTGGTTATGTTTATCCATTTAATTTGGAACAAATGAAAAACACCGCCATGATTCGCGTTTCGGCCAATGGAAAAGGAAAGGTCATAGGTTTTGTGGATAACCCTAATTTTAGGGCTTTCTGGTTTGGAACGAACAAACTCTTTTTGAATAGTATTTTCTTTGGAAGTACTATATCCAGTAGCTCTGCCAGATAATAGTTGGGCTAGGATTTTAGTTGAATAGTATCAATGGTTCTGTTTTAAATAATAATGTTGATAATTATATGATCATTCTCGGGTATCTTCATTTTCAGGTTATTTGGAGCTTTTAAGATGGAGATGATCGAGGGAGTGTAATTGGAAGATACAACTGGCACATGCACCAATGGAAGTTCAAAGATATTTGGACTTCCATTTTTTTACTTTTACTGAAGTTTTGATATTCCAAAAAGAGCTGTTTTTTCCCTTTTGATTTTGCTCATAAAAACGTAATTTGCGCCATAATTTTCGCTAAGCAAAGTAATGATTCAAAAGCTATTTCCCTTAGATAAAAACTACATCCTCAGACAGGCTCAGTCAAGCATGGAGGATAAGCTATTGGAAGTAATGGTGAGCGAACTTAAAATTTCTTACAAATCCCTTTACAATCCACTTGGCTTAGTAGAAAGTACTTACCAACAAATCCTGGAAACAGATACATTTCCGACAGACAGGATTAGGGTAATCTATCAGCAACTTTCAGGCATTTATAGGTTCAAATATGGTTCTAACCAACTGGAATTTCTGTTTGATGGTCGTAGTCATTTTGAGAAATACCAAGAAGACTGGCAGGAACATTTTGTGCTTTGGCTGAGAAAATTGGGCAGACACGAATCCTATGTGAAGTGCATGTTGAGAATGACTTTGCTATATGATACTGAAAATAGGGCTGAGTTTGCTGAAAACCGATGCAAAAGTTTTATCAACGAATTTTTTGATCTAAAGATCATCAAAAGAAAAGGTGAACTGAAACTGAAAATAGCCTGATATTGCTCCAATCAATTATTGAAGCAAATCCTTCACTATTAATTTCTTGTTCCTATTTGATCTCAAAGGATACAAATTGAAGATTGTAACCTTCTTCCAGGACCATTAATTCTGAAACCTGGGATCTAGGTGGGCCTACTTTCAGCCAAGCTTCCATTAATTTCAAAGGCTCCTCTTCTCCTTGGATGATGGCCAGGACTGATCCATCAGATTCATTTCGCACCCAGCCTTTTAAGCCGAGCTCCATTGCCTTGTCCTGTGTGGATTTTCTGAAAAAGACACCTTGAACTTTTCCTAAAACTTTGAATTTTTTGTACATGGATTTTAAAAATTTCTCTTTACACAAAGTTAAGAAAGATCAATTTCTTTCCCAGATGATTATTTGTAACTTAAATGAGGTGTAAGTTATCGGTGATTTAGCCTTTACCACGCATGGTAAAGTTGCGCAATGACGGATGGATGAAAGGATAGTATTTCTATGAGTAACTTGGGCGAGGACAGGTTTAC